>NZ_JBXWSM010000018.1:0-63490 GCF_059613405.1 Ruegeria sp. BHSA118 | reverse complement strand
GTTGTGCATAGGCCCGCTGCCTTAGCATCGGCCAGCGTCCGCCAAAGCGCAGCGAACCAGGAAACATGCCGGTGGTTCTGTTCCGCCTTTCCAAGCAATTTGGCCTGATACGCCTCATTTTGCTCGGGAGACAGGTCGGGACAGGGTGCTTTCCCCATCCATTCCAAATCACTCAACCGCAGATAGTCCTCGCTGGAGAAGGGCAAAGACAACGGGGATGCAATGTCCATCAAAGCTGCAACAACCTGTTTCGCGGCGTTCAACAAGCTGGCGTGCTGCCCGGCCATCGCAGCGGGGAAATGGGTGCGTGGATATGTAAACGCGGCCGCTGACACATCCTGGATCGACAGGAATTGCTGCCAGAAGGTTTCATCGACGATCCGCAGATCGCACCTTTCAGCCGGGTCAGGCAGGGACAGATAGCTTGTCGCAAGAAAGCTGTGTTTAGCCCCATCGCGGAACTGCGCTTGATAGGCACATTCCTCAAAATGCGGACAGAACTTTTCGGTCCCATCGGTATCCTCGCGTCGGCAGAAGCTCTGCTGTGCTGAGAGACCAAGGCGGTTGGCCCGCTCCACCAACTCAGCTCGCGCGCACATACTTCCTCGCCCATCCGGGTGCGGTGCCGAACGCCCCCGGATCGCTTGGGCATCCAAACCTAAAGCGCGGGCATCTGACGCGGCCTCTTCAGCCAAAGCCAGAGTTGGCAGGTGAAAGGACACATGTTGGTCCGTGCCGCGTTTTTCCTTTTCAGCCAGGAGCAGTCTTGCAAGCCGGCTCTTGCCTGCGCCGGGACTGGCGCGGCAGACGATTGTTGGGATCTTTGTGTTGTCCTGATCCATTGGAGTCAAAACCGCGTCAGCCGCTTCCAAGGCTTTCCGCAGGTCTCGATTTGCGTCTTCCAAAGAGGTGAAATTCGTCACTGGGGCCGGTGCGTCACTGTCGAACGCGCCTTGCCCAGTGAAGCGCCCACTTCCGTCTCTCGAAGTGCTTCGTTTGGTATCTGTGATGGTCATCGCCAGTCTCCGTGTTGTCGTCGTTGGCAATGACCTGGGTCTGCACCGGAAATCTGGGAAATTGAGGTTGGTTTGGAAGATTTGGGGCGGACCGGAAATAAGACATCTATTACCGGCGTGACCCAAAAGTTGTTGAACTGGCGGTGGTTCGACCCCGGGCCGCTGGCATCGAAATCTGGGTGATCAACGGCAAAAACTTTCCTTCGAAATTTCCGTCAGACGCCGATTGGACCCAATTCCTCCTCATAAAACAGGAGGTAAAGGATGCAGGCTCCAAAATACTACTCGGTGAATGAAATCGCCGAAATCTTCAGGCGCGATCCCCACACGATCCGGGACTGGATCAATCATGGCTGCCCGACACCACACGGGCCGGTCAAGCTGCAAGCCGCAAAGCTGGGGAAATCCTGGACCATCAAAGACGAATGGCTCGCGATCTTCGAGCTTCGCGTCCGGCCTGACCAGGGAAGGCCGGATCTCGAACTCGAATGACCGGTCACCAACAAAAGGACGGAGCCAGGATGATGACCCTTGCACAGGAATTGAAAACATATCTCGAGACAAGCGGAGAGTCCCGACGGGCGCTTTCGCTGCGTGCTGGACTGAACGCGAAAGCTGTCTCTGACATCCTGAACATCCCCGGTCTCACGCCCCGCCACACCACGATTGTGGCGCTGTCCGAAGCAACCGGTCGCGATTTTCTGAGCCTTGGGAAGGAGCCGCCGCAAACCTATGCCGATCTTATCGCCAACGCGCAGGTCAAAGGCGACACCAGCCTCGTCTCAAAGCTGAAATGGCTGTGCCGCAACGCGGGCTGGACACCAGAGCTGAAAGTGGCCTGCAAGCAGGATGTCATCGACTTTTTCGATCGCAACGGTCCTGCGAGCGTCAATCTGACAAAAGGCAGTTTCGCAACGTATCGATCCGCTTTGGTGAAAGCCGTCGCCGGCGGTCAATCGCGCCAGCGACAACGCCGGATCGATGATATCGGAGGGATGTATGGGGAAGCGTACAGAGCCATCCAGGCCAGCGACCTTCCCACGTCGTCCAAGGTCGCATCGGGACCGTTCCTGGTCTTCCTGCACGACGCAAATATCGACCCACGCTCGATTTCAACAGACACCCTGGCAGATTATTACCGTCACCGGATTGACGTTTCGCCCAAGGGAGAGGCCGGTTGCAAAAAGCATGTGTGCGAGATCTCAACCTTGCTGGCCAAGCTGTCGACGCATGCAGATCTTTCGGGCTTCGGTTTTGTCGCAGCGACCCATCCGTTTGAAGATGGTCGCGACAAGTTCGGTGTCGATGAGGCGTTGATCGCGCCACTGCTGGCGGAATTTGAAACCCGCGTCGCACCCTGGGTGACAGGGAAAATGTCACGCGATGGCCAGTCCCGCTCGGAATTCATTGCATCACTTGATGCGCTGGAAGCGCCGGTGTCAGACAAGAAAGCCCGGCTGCGAGATGCAAAGAAAAACCGCCTGAAGAAACCTGGGAAATCAAATCGCAACGCTGTGCCCGCAGTGGCTGTGGATGCCGGGTTTCTGGTTGGGGCGGACTGTTGGAGCGCGTCGACGCTGGATCGGCGCCGTGGCTATGTCAAATCCATGGCCAAGGCCATCATCGCTGCGACGGATGTCGTTCCTGAGACACTCGAAGAGCTGACTGATCCGGAGTTTCTGGAAGTTGGTGCTGAAGCTCTCGCGGATAGCAACAAAAGCGATTATCCCAGCGGCTATGTCGCCGGTGTTCTGAAATCCATGCGCAAGATCGCGGCCGGATACATCAGTCGGTCCTCGGAAGATCTGAAGGACATCGCAGATCTCATCAGACTGCATGATACCGGCATTTCCGGGATCGCACCCCGCAACAAAGCGAAACTCCAGCAGTTTACCGAGACCCGGGTCACCGGGACGGTCCGGCTGTCGGGATCGATCATCGCCGCGGTAAACGATGAGGTTGATCGCCGCCGGACGGCGCACAAGGCAAGGTCGGGCACTTTACCGGCAAAGATCGATGTTATGGATGCGGAGTTGATCCGCGACGTTATGGCCGCGCTGGCACATGACATCCTGATGAGCCGGGCCCCACGTAGCGACAATGTCCTGCGCGCAAGGCTGGACTGGATGTCCTGGCATGGCGATGTGGTCCGTCTGACTGTGCCTGCGGCCGAGGTTAAATTGCGCGGGAAGGGGGATGCCGATCTGCCAATCCTGCTTAGCGAAAACACGAGCCGATTGCTCCGGAAGTATTTGGAGAACCTCCGTCCCCGCATCCTTAAACCAGGCGACAAGCAGAACCCGTATCTGTTCCCAAGCCAAGGGAAAGAGGCAATCGACACGCACTACAACACGCTTCTCAAGCGGGTTACGCGACTTTTGGCGAAGCACGTTGGTGTTCAGATCCACCCTCATCTCTATCGCCATCTGATCGGGTGGATCTGGCTGAAGGACTGCTCGGATCATCTGCCGAAGGTCCAGCGTCTGCTGGGGCACAAAAACCTTCAGACGACCCTCGATTACTATGCCGAACTGGATGAAGACCTGTTGCTGGACGAATGGCAGGAAAAGCTGAACGAGAAATTCGCGGGGAATTCATCAAAACCCAACACCAAAGGGAGGTTTGAATGACGCTCAACACTCATCTGCGTCTGCTCGCCGACATTCGTGAGGCATTACCAGACGGTCCAATTCCGGGAAGGGCTGAACTTTCGGAACATCTGTCGCGGCGCCAAACTGAAATAGGCGAAACGGCACTGGCCGAGTTCGCCTATGTTCAGCAAGTGGCCAAGACAAAGTGGGGACCCGAGCGAACCGCGCATTTTGGTCAGGTCTTGCGCCAACATAGAGTGTCGCAGAAACCGCCACGCGAGACCGCATGGGGTGAGGCCGAAACGTTGCTTCAAAAGCTTCCTGAGCACTGGCATCGCCTCATCGCCGCGCAGATAGCGCTGTCCAAACAAGGAAAGCGGGTGTTGGGTCGAACGCTGTGGAGCGCGTCTCACACATTGAACGTCATCCGTGCCTTGAAGCGATGGGCTGCATTCTGTTCGACCCAAGGCTGTTCGATGGTACCAACGGGCTCTTCATTGGACGCGTTCGGTCGATACCTTTTTGCCGATCCGGAAGATGGACAAACTGTGGGTGCAGGGACGATAGCAGACTATCAGTCCCGTATTCTGAGCGGGATCGGCCTGACTCAGCCCGGATTTTCTTCCGCGGCCTGTAGCTTTGTCGTCGCGGATTGGCGTAACCGGGCAGACCAGGAGGGCGCGGTGACAAAGACGGGTACGCAACTCGTCGGCGCCACGGCAATCTGGGATCTCGGGTTCCAGCATATCGAAAACGCGCGGTCCTCCCAGATGCGAGGATTGGACTCCGCGCGGCAGTACCGGAATGGATTGATTCTGGCCATCGGAACCGCCTTGCCGCAGCGTGCAAGGGCGCTGTCCTGCCTTTCCTTCGGCAGCAGTCTTTACCTTCAAGATGACAATTCCGTCGGCATCCGCATTCCGGCGTCCATGCTGAAATTGCCTGAAGATCGAAAGCAGGGCGCCCCCTATGAGCGCAGCCTCCGCAATCCCCGGCTTGCAGCAGTTTTGCAGGAATATCGTCAGTCGTTTCGGCCGATCTTCGATGACGGAGGAGCGGTGTTTCCATCCATCAAATCCCGAAACACCGCGATCAGTGAAAAACAGATCGGCCGATTGACCGGCAACATGACCGAAAAGGCATTTGGAACCCGCATTTCCATTCATCGGCTGCGCGACAACGTCGCGACGCAAGCCAGCGAAACCATGACAGCAACAGGCCGTGCCGCCGCCGCGCTGCTCGGTCACAAATCGCAGGCAACCGTAGCGCGTTACTACGATCATTCGGACGGCATCCAGGCCGCAGAAGAGTTCGGTGCTCTGCTGTCATCCTATCAAGGAGCGGGCGTTGATCTTGACCTTTGACACGGCATTCAAAAACTTCGACACCCTGCGGTGAGCTGTTCTACTAAGAAATACTGACCTTTTTGGTACAGAGAGTGACACTCGAAAGTGGAGGCAAAAGCGGGCGGGTGACTAATCCGGGCGTTCGCTGTGGCTTGAGCGAACTGGAAAAACGCGGACAAAGCTTCCGATAAGTCAGTTTGTCGGGATGTGTGACAACGGCCCAGAGCGGACTTTTAAGTAGCGCGCCGAGAATGGC
Source organism: Ruegeria sp. BHSA118 (assembly GCF_059613405.1). Classification (NCBI taxonomy): domain Bacteria; kingdom Pseudomonadati; phylum Pseudomonadota; class Alphaproteobacteria; order Rhodobacterales; family Roseobacteraceae; genus Ruegeria; species Ruegeria sp. BHSA118. Next base: position 58,281 of record NZ_JBXWSM010000018.1, on the reverse strand, counting down.
GGCTTCGAAAGCCACAGCGAACAAGCAAGCTGCCCAACCCGGACGATGTGCGCCGCTACTCGGTGTGTCACACCGCACGGATCTCGAGTTACTCGCGACCGACGTCGCGCCTACCTTGGTGGCGAGTGTGTGAAAGGCACTGCGGGTATTGAACGAAACGGGCGTTGCGTTGTTCGAACGTTGGCTTTGGCAACTGGCAAGAAGGTCAGACGGGCCTTAACGTGGCGCAACACGTCAGACACCGAGACTACGGACCAGAAATGAAATCCGAGATTCCAAAACACAGCGCAATCTGGGGACAGATCATTGTCGGTGAGTTGAAGAAAACAGGCCTTTCCGAGCGGGATATCCGAAAGGAGTTCGGGATAACCAGATCTCAACTCGAAGACCCGGATGCTCGCTGGTCCTTCGACAAGACTGCCTGGTTGTTTGAAAAGGCGAGCGCTTTGACCAGGGACGACCTTGTCGGATACCGCCTGGCACAGTCGCCGGACCTGGTCAGGAAGGCCGGGTTGCTCGCCTATGTCGGCGTTTCGGCACCTACCGTTGGCGGTTACCTTCGAAACATCACCCGTTTTCAGCGCGTGATCGGTGACGCGAGCAAGACGGCCATGGAAGAAGGCCCGGAAACCACCCGGCTGACCTGGCACTACGATGTGCCAGCAAGCATTCCGACCGGGCAATATGCCGAGTTTGGAGCCGTTGGCACGGTCTTCGCCCTGCGGGACTACTCCAATCGGCAAATCCGTCCGACGCATGTTCGGTTCGCGCGTCAGCGGCTGACCGGCACCGAGGCCCTCGACAGGTTCTTTGGCTGCAATGTCCTGTTTGGTGCCGCGGAGAACAGCATTGCCTTCAAGGCGGCTGATATGGATGTGCCGCTGTTGACGGCCGACGACAACTTGCAGCGGACGCTTTCGGTCATTTGCGAGAACACGCTGGCTCGGATGCCGCAGACACCCAACAGTGTGGCCCGGGTTGTTGAGAGGCAGATCACGGCGCGTCTTGCAGCCGGCACGGCCCAGCAGGACGCAATTGCGGCGGAACTTGGGATGAGCGCCCGAACGCTGGCCCGCCGACTGACCGACGAGGGCACGAGCTTCGCAGCGGTCGTCGCCAATCTGCGAAAGGCTCTGGCCCGGGACTATCTGCTCAACAGCACGCTTCCGCTCACCGAGATCGCCTATCTTCTCGGATATAGCGACGCCAGTACCTTCAGCACGGCATTCCGAAGATGGTACGGACAGCCCCCCAGCGACTTCAGGGAGCAGCCAGCAACAGAAGCGCCCCTGGCATAGGGCGAACGATCTGAGTAGAGGCCGGACTGCTCGGATCATAGGCCCGCACTTTCACGTTTCTCCGTCTTCCTGAACCACCCTGACGCAACAAACCCGGCAGGCATGAGGCCTAACGGGTTTGAAGCAGATGCCGGATCTCTCCAGCGTCGGTTGGAAGGGGTAAACCGTTCCGGTTGTCTCGTTGCGGGATCAGCGCTTGTGCTTGTTGCCACCCTTCTTGCGATCGTCCTTGCGATCTTGACGATCCCGGTCTTCGGCGATCTTGCCACCGAGCGCACCGGCGGCTGCGCCGAGGGCCAGGCCGTCCTTGGCGTCGCCGCCGGTGATTTCGGTCAGCACGGCGCCGGCCACAGCGCCCTTGAGGGCTTTCTCACCGATGTCACCGGCATTGGCGGCCATCGGGGCAGCGAGGGCGAGTGAGGCGGCAAGGGCGGCGAATACGGTGTTCTTGAGGGTGTTTGTCATCGGTTCCAACCTTTCTGACGGTGGCGACCTCCGTGGCCGCCTTCTGTGGAAAGATCTAAGCGAACCGCCATGCCCCCGCTTGAGAGCATCCGACAGCTTCATTGGAATGGCTGACATTGCAGAGCAACAAGCCAAATTCGACGGTTGTTCTGCCGTCAAGACTTTCGCCTGACGCAATGCCAATCATCCAAGGGGTCGCCTCCTTGGCCGCGATGGCTGCATGGGCCGTTCCGGCGCAGGCACGACACTCCCAACCAGACGGCATTCTATCCGCCGCTACTCAGGTCAAAGATTGATCCGCAGCCTCAAGCCGAAAACGGTCGTGTCCTGATCGTTGAAGCCCGGGTTGATCATGTGCTGGACGTCCGCCGTCAGGGCGACATTGTCCGACAGGTCCAACCGATAGAAGGCCTCCATTGTGGTCTGGGTGTCGAGCGTTTCATCTACCGGGTCCGCAACGGTCGCGCCAAACCCAAAGAGGTCGTCATAGAGGCCCGGCCGCCATAGAAGTCCAGCGTTGGCTGCGCGTCGGGCGATCGGCGCCTCACCCTCCGACCAGCCGAGGCGTCCGTAGATCATGAATTCCTCGTTGATCGTGTGGTTGGCAGACAGGATCGCCCCGTAGCTCTCCGGCACGCCTGCCTCGGTGCGTTCATCGACGTGAAATACCCCGAGGTGAACGTTGGTTAGAAAGCGCTTCGAGCGTTCGGGCGTCCATCCGATCTCGGCGTATTTGTAGAACTCGGGGCCACCGGGAAACCACTCGACATCGGTCAGCGAGCCGTTTGCATCCGACAGGACACCGAGGGCATAGATCTGGTCGGTCAGGAAACCGCCCCCCGCAATGCCGAAGCCGGGATCGGGGATCGGCAGGACCGGGCTGAACAGGATCGAGAAATTGGAGAAAGTCGTGCGTGGGTTCACGTAGCCGAGGATGTCCGAGTAGTCTCCAGGATCGATCCGGCCGGCCACGAAACCGGCCTTCCCGCCAGCGAGCGTCTGGGACCAGTAGGCGACGGAGAGGGTCGTGTCGGTGTCACTGAATGTCGTTGCGGTGACGCCCGCATAGCCGATTTCCCCGGCAAGCCCGCTTGGCGCGATGTCCGTGCCGAGCAGATGGCGGTTCTCCAATGTGAAGACCAATTGCCCGGGATTTTCGCCGCCGCGATTGAGCAGCGTCCACTGGCCCAGAATGCGCGCCTGGCCCAAGGCGGCCTCGTCGATATCGGTCAGGCTCTCGGTCGCGGACTGGTAATAGGCCTGGTAGTCGAAGGAGAGGTTCAGGCCGGTGCGTTCGGCAAAGCGTTGCCGCGATGCCTCCAAGGGGTCCAATGCCGCATCCAGCCCCGGCCAGCGAGAGTCCTGCAACCGCCGCACTCGGTCTTGTTCCAGTTGGGCCTGCGTGGATGCCGGGCCACCGAGCGAGACCGCTGCGGCGGCCTCCAGGGCGGACGTTGGCCGGCTTTCCTGCGCCAAGGCTCCGGTTGATAACCAGAAGCCAGCGACGATGACCGTACCGAGAAGCCTTGCCTGTCCCATATGAGGTCTCTCTTGTTGCTCTTGATTCTTCTTCGGCCCGCTCATGCAAGTATCGCCAGTACGACATCCCGGCCCGTCCAGAGGACGAAGGCCGAAAGTGTAGCCGTGATCATGGCAGGCACACCGTCTTTCCAAGTGTCCCAGATCAGATGACAACCGATTGCGCCAAGCGACGTGCCCAGAAGGGCAGCGGCCCCGAGCGGCCCGAGCAAGCTGCCTTGAAACCAGATCGCCACCGCCCCGAAAAGCTCGACACCACCGACAAGCGCCATGATCTGACGGTTCAGCCCGTATTTGACGAACATCGCCAGTTGCGTTTCGAAGATGAGCTTCTGCCAGCCAAGGATCTTGATCGAACTGGCGAAGAGAAAGAAGGCGGACAGCAGGCCAATGGCAACTATTTGCATAATACGACTCCGCCGACACACACAGGGCTGAAGTTCATTTGATGTTCCCTTCTGGATCGTCCCGAGTGTGCAGTCCGGTTACTTGAGATCGTCCTGCGCCTTGATCTCCGGCACACGGGCGAGGGCTTCGGCCATGTCGGCGCTGCTCATCAACTCGATCATCTGGTAATCCTCCAGCAACCCGTCACCGAGACGGCTGACATAGAAGGCCTGGATGAAGGTGGGGTCGTCCGGCAGGGCGACGGTGATGTAGTTCTTCCCGTTCCCAAGCCCCCAATAGTAGCTCAAAAGCTCGCCGCCGAGCGCCTCGATCCCACCCTTCACCGAGGCCGCGCGGTCCCCGGGATTGGCGCTCTGCATCTCCCAGGCGGCGCTGTTGGATGCGCCGATAAACAGGAAGGTGCGCATGTCTTTTGTGTCCTGCGCCGCTGCAACTGTCGCAGAGACGCAAAGGGCTGTCGAAAGAAGGATCCTGTTCATCTTGCCACCCGGAATTGCTTCGATGTTGTGGTCAGTACAGCATGGCTGCCCTGACCGTTCTTGTGGGTTCAATGCCCCGGAGCTCCGGGAATGGAGTGTTCCAGCTCGGCAGGGCGGAGCGGGAACTCGGAATGCTCATCCTCTGGCGTTTCGATGTCGGCGTGCCAGGTGAATTCCTTGTCCCCGAGGTCCAGATCGATCTCGCCCCCTTCGATGACCGGGTAACGGATCGGCTGCCCGGGCCGCAGGTCGATATTAGCGACACCGTCGTCGATAATGACCTGCCCGCTCACCAGAACGTAGGGGATTCCCTTGGTGAAGGAGCCGTTCATGCCCTTCTTCATCGATGATGTTTCGGTGATCGTGTCGGGGTCGAAGATCGTGATATCCGCGATCATGCCTTCCTGCATCCGGCCGCGTTCCTGCATCGCCTTCAGGCCCACCTTGGAAAAGTACTTCGCGGGAATGTAGGAGGCGTTGTTCACCATCTCCATCAGCGCGATGCCCTGTTCACGGGCCTCGCGGAACACGATGCCATAGGTGCCGGCATTGCGCGGGTGCCCCCCGTACTCCGTGAAATCGGCCTCGATCGGCAGCGGTTCGCCATCGACGGTGAAGCCGACGATGTCGTTGGCGATCGCAATATCCTTCATGTGGATCCAGCGCTCCAGGTCTGCTTCGGGGCGGACTGTGATGAAAATCGGCTTGCTCGGATCCTCCTTCTGCTGCCGGAAGAACTCCTCGTCGGACTCGTAGAGTTCGCCGGTGCTGGTATCGAAGATATCGCGGGTCGGAACGATATTGTTCGCCTCGATCTTGTCCGGCAGCAGTTGCGGTGTCGCGATGTTCGGATTGCCGGTGATGGCCGGGTAGTATTCCGCGAAGATGGTCATTCCGCGCATTTGCAGGCGGCGCGCAAGCTCGTAGATTTCTTCCCACCCCTGGTTCTGGATGTGGGAAAGGATCAGGGCCCCGTCGAGCGCAACGGCGTTTGCGATCACCTCGTTTGCGCCCAGGGAATAGTAGAGCGGCAGGCTCTCGGTCGGACCGAAACGGGTATGGGCGCCAAAGAAGCGGTCATACTTCTTCGCCATTTTCTGAAGCGCGAAAATCTCCTTCGGATAGGTGTTGTATCCCATGTATCCCACCGTCGTGTTGACGGTGATCGCCCCGGCGCGAAGACCCTTTTCATACATGGTCATGACTTCGACGAGCTGATCCGCAGTCGGAATATCCAGCGCCCAGCTGGCATGTCCGTCTTCTTCCTCGGCTGCACCGCGTGACTTGAGGATGTAGGTCGGATCGGATGCCAGCTCGACTGAAACCCCATCCATCACGACACGCCGGATCTCCTCGTGCCCCATCCCGGAACCGAAGTTGAGAAAGGAATTGCCCTCGTACTTGTCGTAGAACAGGTCGGCATCCGCCACGCCGCTCTCGGTATCGAGGATCGTCGTCGTGCCATCATGGGCCATCATCTTCTGATCGAAGCCGCCAAAGGAATGCGAATGGGTGTTGATGAATCCCGGCGCGACTACATGCCCGGAAACGTCGATCTCGCGCTTGCCCGTCAAGGCATCTTCGGTGATCGCGGTGATCCTGTCGCCGGTCACGCAGACATTGCGCACGGCATCAAGATTGGTTTCCGGGTCCATGACGCGGCCGTTGAGAAGCGCGACGTCGCACTCCTGAGCAACCGCCATCGAACTGCAGAGGGCCATGAGAGTGGCAAGAGTGAGGTGTTTCACGGTCAGTCCTTCCGGGATGATTGCGTCGGGCAAAAAAACGCGGGGCGGACGAGGGAGACCGCCCCGCGCTCTCCTCAGTCCAGCGTGTTCTTGTAGATCACGCCGTCCTTCATGATGAGCTTCAGGTTGGGATCAGGATCGGCCAGAAGAAGGATGTCTTCGAGCGGGTTGCCATCGACCAGCAGGAGATCCGCGTAAGCGCCTTCCTCGACCACGCCGAGCGGGCCGTCTTGATACGGATTGTTCAAGCCCGTAAGCCGGTTCATGCGGGCGCCGTTCGATGTGGCCATGCGCAGAATGTCGAAGGGTTTGAACTTGGCCTCGTGCAGGTATTTGAACTCGTCGTTCATCTTCTTGTCCTGCTCAAGCGTCTGGTCCCAGTTGTTGATGAGATCGGTGCCCAGAGTGTAGAGGTCGATCATGCCCGGTGTCGTCTGGATCACCTCGATCATGTTGGCGGCGGCGTCACGGACACTCTTCCATTTGGCGAACGAGGCTGGCGTGTAGAAGGCTTCCGCCTGTTCGGTCGTCACCGAGTAGACCGGGGCTACCGCCGTCGCGAACATGATCTGCTTTTCGACCATGATCTCGGCGGCCTCCTTGGTCAGGAACGGGATGTGCTCAACGGTCTTTGCACCGTTGTCGATACAGTTGCGGATCGCCTGCTCGGTGAACACGTGGCAGGTGACGTAGGTGCCCCATTGCTCGGCGGTCTTGACCGCCATCTGGATCTCGTCCGCCTGGTACTGAAGCGAATGCAGCGGGTCGAACTCGGACGTGACCCCACCGCTGACCATGACCTTGATCTGGGTTGCCCCGCGCCGCAGGTTCTCGCGCACCGCCATGCGGATCTGCTCCGGGCCATCCGCGATGAAGCTCATGTCCGTGTCGACCCAATGCGATGGGCCTTGCCCCGACAGGGTTGGATGCCGGTCGTTCAGCTTGCGGAAATCGGCATGGCCCGATGTCTGCGTGATGAAGGCCTCCGAGGAATAGATCCTCGGGCCGGGGAACATACCGGTATCGATGATCCGCGCGATGGACTTTGCCGGTCCGCCGAGGTCACGAACCGTCGTGAACCCGTTCATCAGGATGCGCTCGGACCGGATCGTTGCAACGCCACCAAGATGGAAGGGCGTGATGTTCTGGCGCAACCCGTCACTGAGCGGGTTGAACACCAGCAAATGCACGTGCTGGTCATGCATCCCCGGCATGAGCGTGCGCCCGCCGCCGTCAATCATGGTTGCGTTGGGCGCTTCGATCCCGTCCGTCGAAATTTCCTTGATCAGGTTGCCTTCGACCAGAACGCTGGCGTTTTCGATCCGCGCCTCGTTCACGCCGTCAAAAACATGGACATTGGTGAACAGGGTCTGCGGCAGCGCTTCGTCCTGCGCAGAGGACATGCCGGCAGCGAGCGACACCACGCCCGCCAGTAATGTGGACTTGAAAAGATGCTTCATAAGTTTGCCCTTCCGCAATGTTGACGGCGGGGCCAGCGCCCCGCCGAAAGTTCAGTTCAACGTGTTCTTGTAGAACTTGCCGTCCTTCATGATGACGCGAATGCTCGGCACGTCCTGCCCGCGTGGCTCGGCATCGAACCATGTATCGACAGCGCCGATGGCAGTGATGTCTTCGAGCGGGTTTCCGTCAACGATGAGGATATCGGCATAGGCACCTTCCTCGATCACGCCGAGCTTGCCTTCGGGATAGGGGTTTCCGCGTCCCGTCAGTGCGGCCAGTTCGCCGCCATTCGAGGTCATCATCTGCAAGGCCCAGAGGTTGCCGAACTCACGCGCCATGAAAGCCTTGGTGAAGTCCATCGACTGCCGGTACGGCACACCGGTCAGCAGCACGTAGTCGGAATCGAACACCATCTTCGGCTTGTACTTCCGCACCAGATCAAACAACTGCTCGCTGTTTTTCCGCAACCAGAGGAACTTCGCCGTCGGCGGGAAGGTCGGGTCCTGGTGCATCGGATGCTCAAGCGCCTCGGGCGCCAACGCGGTCAGGTTGGGCGAGAAGAACGCTTCCTTCTCTACCAGCTTCTGCATCGTCGGTTCCGTTATGGTCAGGCCGTGATCCACCACTTTAACCCCGAGATCGAGCGCGCGCGACAGGTCGCTATCCATGAAGACATGCATGGCGACATAGGAATCCATGTCCCCGGCCACCTCGACGGCAGCGGCGATTTCTTCGTCTGTAAAGGCGGACTGGTAGATCGGGTCCTTGATGGAGGTCACACCACCACTGACCATGATCTTGAGGTAGTTGGCCCCAAGCGCAAAGTTCCGCCGCGCGCCGTGGAGCACTTCGGCAGGGCCGTCGACAAGCCGCGTGATCTCCAGCCGTTCAAGATTGCTTTCGTTCTTGCGTTGCCCGGCGATCCCCCAGTCGCCATGACCACCGGTCTGGCTGAGGCAGGCGCCGGACGAGTATATCCGCGGGCCCGGCAGCGAACCCTCGTCGATTACCGCACGAAGTCCACCATGTGCACCGCACATGTCGCGCACGGTTGTGAAGCCCATCGCCAGCATTTCCTGCGCAAAGGCCGCAGAACGTGCGCCGATCTCCTCCCATGTCGTGTCCTGAAGGCCCGGGATCGTGCCATCCTTGTACATATTCACATGCACATGGCTGTCGATCAGTCCCGGCATCAAGGTGCGTCCGCCGCCGTCGATCACATTGACCTCGACCTCTTTGGTCTCGATACCGCGTTCGGTCTGGATGGTGAAAGAATAGCCGTCGATACCGCCAACAGGATCGGGCAGGCGCTTGCTTCCGCCCGTTCGAACTTCGACTTCCCACGTGCCGGATTCGGGAATGTCCTCTGCAATCTTGTGAATCTTGTTCTTGACGACGAGCACGTCGACATCTTTCAAGCCGTCATTCACCCCGTCGAAGACCATCACGTTCTTGAACAGCGTGACCTCCGAGGGAATGTTGGGGATATCCTGCGCAATGGCAGGCGTCGTGAGCGCAATTGCCATTGACATGGCCGGCAGCAACGCCTTCAGGTTGAGTGTTGTCATTCGGTGTCCTCCCAGGGGTCGGTCTTCCTGCGGACCGATCCTCCCACTATGCACATGTGCCCCGAGATTCTTTTGACCCGCTGATCCCGTGGTGCATTTTTCTGACCCGATCCGGTCAATTTCAGCCAATTTCTGCTTGGCCGTCAGGCGCCCGCGCCCGTAGCGTGTCGGAGAGCGAAAGGGTGATGTGGATGCCGCAAGGAGAACAAAAGGACGGTTTGTCCCTCGTACGTGCTACGGTCCTCGGCCCCGTCGTAGCGATGATGCGGCGGCTCGATGCGGATCCGGCCTTTGCGCTCGGGCTGCATGGATTGAGCGAGGAACAGGTCCTGAACCCGGCCGAGTTCATCCCGCATGACACGGTCTATGCGGCGCTGGCCTCCATCGCCGACATCACCCGGCCGGATATCTGCGCCTTGGCGGGACAACAGACAGACCTGTTGAAGTTCCTGCCGCGTGGGGCGCTCCTCGGCCAGTCGGTGACCCTTGGCGATTTCTTCACCCGGTTCACCCAGATCGTCTCGAAGGAAAGCAACGCGGTGTCCTTCCGGCTCCTGATCGAGGAGGAACACGCCTACTTCACCACCAGTCGCAATTTCGAACCCGAGGTGTCGCCGGGCCATTCGGACGCCTTTCTCGTCGGGATCTGGATCTCCCTGCTGCACCGTGTTCTCGATTTCCGATGGGATCCAACCCAGGTTGTTCTGCGCCTCTGCGATCCGACCCTGCTGCCGGAGCAGTTTCATGGCGTGCGGGGCATCAAGTGCAACAACAGGGGATTCTCCATCCGCTTTCCGGCGGCCTGGCTGTCGCTTCCAATCAACCCCGAACTCCTCGTGAACCACGACAATGATATCGAAGAACCGGTTCAGGTCGATGTGCCCCTGGACTACCTCGAAGGCTTCGAAATTCTCGTGCGATCAAGGCTGTCCGATCCGGCGCTGACGGTGAGCGAGGCCGCCCGGATGTGCAGCATCACCACCAAGGTGCTGAACAAGCGCTTGTCCTCCTACGGAACAACGGCGTCCAAGGTGATCAACCGGCTGCGGATGGAAAAGGCCTCCGAACTGCTCACCACATCTGATCATTCGATCAAGGAGATCGCCCAATTGGTCGGCTTGTCCGAAACATCGGCACTCACCCGAGCCTTCACGCGGAACTTCGGCATATCCCCGAAAGATTGGCGCAATAAGGAGGCACAAGAGGCCCAAATTGCCGGAGCGCCTGCAGATTAGCCTGACCCCGCTGCGACTTCTCGACTACCGCAATCTCTTGGAACCTCGGTCGCCAATGGTAATGCCGAAGAGATGCATGAACCGGCGAGCCCTTCGCGGGGAGCAATCGATGGGAAAGGAGACCTCCATGCTATCCGCAGCGAACTCCCGCTTGCCGCCCAAAACGACAAATGCTGCGCCCATAGCCTAAGTCGCCTTTGGGCTCTTCCAACACCTTCGCTGTGCGCTGCGCCAACGGCTCTAAGTCGCCACAATGGATTTCATATGTTTGCAAGAGACCTCTGTCGGGACAACGTTTTGCCGCCCCGTCGGTCGCCGTACATCGCCGATATTTCCGCAACTTCCGCACCATGTTGAAAACGGGGTGGCATCACCCGCACGGGGTGATCGGGACCCCTATTCAACATACCCCGCTGTTCGCTGCAACACCCTCAACTCGCCGCAATATTTCGGGAAAGGGACCAACAATAATATTTTGATTTTGGATGGCTTTGCACGACGTGAACCATTTCCAGATCAAGGTGGCGAGCTGACGATCGATTCTCTTTTTTTGCTTCGTGAGGGCAAGAGGGGCAGGAAGAAATGGAATTGCGGTTGCTGGAGCTCACTTGCCACAGGGCGCGAACGTAAGCGATGATTTTGCTGACCCATTGACCAAAGTGGAGGTAGAGCCACCGTTGATCGAGGCCCGATGCGTCTTAAATCGGAGAGTCTCTCCAAGCAACATTTAGTGACCAATCAGACACGATATCAGTATCCAATCCGGTACTGAGTACTTTGGAGAATGATAGCCGGCGACTCTCTTCGGACCTCAGGTCCCGGTCGGTTGGGTTCTCACTTGCACGCGTGCAAGTGAACTTGCTCTACATGACGAACTTGCCGACTTCGAGCCACGCGATACGTTTTCCATCCATCACGACCGCGGGCTCAGTGACGATGCTTCGAAATCGATGAAGATGTTCACTAGTTGGACACCGAGTCTTCGAGTAGCTGATATGGAGCCGTTGCGCGGAACTGCTTTTCGAGCTCAGGGCTTCTCAAGCGATCCCGCCCGGCTGTCTTCAGGAGGTGGAGCACGTAGAAAATGCTCGCGATCGTTATGCTTACGCCTGCAACATTGAAAGCTATTTCAACCCCGCTCATGTCAGCTCCTTTTTTTCTTACTTGCACGCGTGCAAGTCGCACTACTCACGCTTGGATTAGTCACAATCCTATGGGCCGATTTCGGCCGTTCAATACCCGCGTGTCCCCGGGCGCACTTCTTTGGTTACGTCATGCCCTAACCGTGTAACCAAAAATCCGACTGTCCTGGTTACGCCATGACCTAAGGGTGTAACCAAGGACTTGGTTGCACCGCGCCCGCAAGGTGTTACTGAATCTACGGTGGTGCTACGCCATAAGTGTGCAACGAAGCGGTTTCAATCTATTATAGATATATGACACAAGAACACAAAGAGAACGACCGTAAACAATGGATCGTGGATGCTTGGGCGGGTGTCGTAGAGGAACACCAACGTCTTGAGCAGAATGGGCCATCGCTAAGCCGATACCGGCGAACCTGGCTTTATGCGAACTGTTCGGCTTTCGCTTCACAAGCGGAGTGCCACGAGGGTGAGAAACATCCGCTGAAGGGGATCACTGTAGGTCAAGAACGAGAAAAAACAAATGTCGAAGCAGAGCAAATTCCTGTCGACGTCGATCTCGGCCTTTAGGCTGCAGCCCCGCCAGCAAATGCGCTTGTCGCCGGATCAAGAAACAGCTGAAAAGGTAGGGCAGCGCCACGGCAAACCCGTCGTCCTCAGGACCGAAACTGGCAGCACGCATTGAGCGGGTCACCTGTTCTACCGTGCGAATAGCGACGTGTGGCTGACCGACTATGTGCCTGCCAAAGCGATTGGCTTCTGCAGTGTTCACGCACAGGGCAGGGGGATTTTCAGGATACTCGCTTGAACATGCACAGATTGGTCATAAAGCCTGTGCCCGCCTTGTTGGGGAATTGGTGAGGTTGCCTGTGACATGCAAAAAAATGTTTTCATCAAATGCTTAAATCCAAAGTAACTAAAGAGCCAACAAAATGCATTTCTTTCCGGAACCTGATGATGTCTACAATGTCGTTGGTCGAAGCCTTACCTCTGACCTTCTGGGAAGTAAGAATACCAATGAAAGGGCCCACCAAGCCGCCAAGCGCGCTCGTGAGAAAAATACACCGATGTCACGGATGGCGAAAAGCCAGGGTGGTCGGGACGTTCTGGATGCTCTGCATGACAAGATGAAGAGGCTGAATTATGGGGGGCGTGATATTTCGTTTTTCAATCAGGCGCCCGACAGCGAAAGGGAGACTGATTGGTCCCGTTTTCTATTGGCGGCCAGGGTGAAGAACTGGGCTCCGCAGACCGCAGATTTCACAACGAAGCTGGCGAGAGGGTCTATTATTTGTCATGCCCTCTGGCAGGCGAACAGGCGCTCCGAGGCAATTGACATGATCTCTCAGCTGCCCTGGGCCCATACGGATACAATGCAGTGGTATCTGAGCGCACTTCGGACCAATGAGGCAGATTTATCTGACAAGTGGCACCTGCCGGCCCGAACCATGGGGTTGTTTGCCTGCATTCGGATGCTGATCATCGAGGGGGAGGAAAGACATCCTTCGCAGGACGTCATCTGGAGATTTTCAGATATGCTTGCCTCCAGGAACTCTGAGACAGGCAATCTCGAGGCTATCCGGTACTTCATGGATCGCGCCAAAGAGTTAAGCGGCATTGAGACCAATACTGAATTCTACAGAAAGGCGTTCAATCTCTCTGCGACACCCGGTTCTGATCGTGAGGTCAAAAGATACCGGGCGGGGACCAGTATACCCACCCATGGGACCTGTCTCCGTGTCCATGCGAACCTGAAGAAGGATATGGATGAGAGATCGGCCATGGCACTCTTTATGCTCGCAAACGCTACCAGCTTTTGTCAGCGAGCATTTGAAGGTCTGCGAAAAACCAGCAACCTAACGCTTGATCCGATCTCTCCCTTCGACGACTTTCGGGAACTTCAGGCGATGCCTAAAGAGAGGTTGCAGGAGGCTCTGAACCTGGAGACCTCCTACTATCCCGCTTTGACCTCTTAATCGTCGTCGTAGGCGCTTTCCCAGTCGTCCGGCCGCTCGTCATAGCCGCGGTCCGACCAGTACGTGTCGTTGTTGGGGTTCATCTGATCCGAGTGGTTGTCGTTCTCGTCTTTGCTGTGATCGTTGCCGTTGTAGCGTCCCATGTGCTGTCCTTTCGTTGCTTGGGTGCCCTAAAGCTAATGCGAGTTGACACATCCGGTGAGTGGGGAAACAGGGACAAAACGGGTGCACCGTTAGGAACAATTCGATAGTGTGCGTTGACTGCACAACAGAAAGAAAAGTTCGAAAGCCGGACGCAGGGCGCAATGATCAAGATACGACCAAACGGCTGGTTTCTCAGCCACTCAAATGCCGCCCAAAGTCCTCCCGCTTGCGCCGGGTCGGCTCGCGTGGCCGCGTATAGGGTCAGCTGGCCAATAATGCCAACTACGGCCGCCTGGGCAATCACACCCATTTTCAAAACTATGTTCCAACATTGCATAATGCCGTTGGAGATCAAATGGTCGCAATAGCTCTCGGTCAGCGTTTTGTGAAAACCGTATGCCGAGGCGCCGAGCGTCAGCACACCTGCGCATGCCACAAGCCAGATTCCACCATGGCTACTCATAACGTTTTGTACCACCTACTTGAATCCGGAATCTCCGGAATGGCTTTGAAGAGCGCTGAGACCCAAGACGGCGTTGCCTGTGGCCAGCATTCCGGCAAGTGAAATCAAGCCTTTGACGCTGGCACTTTGGGCTTCGAGATCGCACAGGCTGTCGATGAACTTCATCATCATGGCTGCTTGATTTCTATGTTTCAGTTTATCGCGCTACGTCCAAAAAGCACCCCGCTAGCAAGCTAGCGGGGCTGAGTATGTCCGGGGATGGACGTCGAGGAACTGAGGGCGCACTGCGAGGTAATTGGACAAGCACGCAAACCAAAGGTTTTGAGCCTTTCTGGCCCACCTCATGTTCAGATAACTGAGTTCCGACCATGATTGTTCCAGTCAAAACAAAAAGTCTTACGATTCTTCTGTTTTTTTCCTGAATGGGGTTGCCAGATCACCCTCGTGTTGCCGTTTTTCTTGGTTCTGTGTCAATCAATCGGAACAAAATACTTCTCAGCACGTTAACGATGGGAAGTCGCTGATTTAACAGGGCACAACGTGCACAGGAATCTACGGAGCGATGCATTTGTCTGAAGGAAACAGATTTGTCTTAGGCCGTTGCGACCCTTGGAACGTCAGACTGTCAAGAGACCCATTCATGAAGCCATACATCAGCGCTACTTCTTTATTCCTTGGGCTTTCATGGTATGAAATGAGTGGTGGCACCGCTTTTAAAGCTCAACCTATTATTACCATAATAGTCATTATAAGGCATAGCATTAACAAGCGGGCACAATCTAAACTGGTTTTCGATAAACCCCTATCTTGCTGAAGAATAACGACAACAGAGAGTCATCCAACGCTCGGAAAAATGGCAACCCCACATCGTAGTGTTTGCCAGAAGTTGTTAGACCTCGACTGGAATTCAAAAACCATGAAAATCTCAGAAAAACCGTTGGACGTGAAACGAACAGGTGACGACGCGCCGGCGGCGTCTTTGCTTCGCTATGTCTGGCGCATGAGCGAGTGGCACCAGGTATTTGTATGTTTGGTCGCAGTTGTGGCTGCTCTGTTGAGCCTTGTGCCTATCGAACTTCAACGCAGGATAATCAACGAGGCCGTAGAGAGCCGCGACCTGACCCTGTTGGCACGGCTCGGATATGCGTATGTTGCCGTGGTCCTGACTCACCAGGTGGTGAAGTTTGGGCTCTGGATTTATCAGTCGTGGCTCACCGAAAGCACTTCACTGTATACGCGCCGCCACCTGTTGGGCGTCTATGAGCAGCGCCAAGATCAAACCGGTTCTGGCAAGACAGTGTCGATTATTGGATCCGAAGTTGAAAAACTCAGCGGCTTTGTTGGAGGTGCACTTTCCGGAGCCTGTGCAAACATCGTTATGTTGTTGGGCGTTGTGATCTACATGTTTGTAGTAGAGCCTAAAATCGCGGTGTTTGCACTGGCATTTCTCGTGCCTCAAATTGTTCTGACACCTTTGATTCAGAAATATCTGAATGAACTCCTCGAAAAGCGCGTGGTTCTGTTGCGCGATCTTGGCGAAGGGATCTCCCAAGAGTCTGAGAAAGACAAAACACAGGCCATGGTCCTATTGCCCAAAATCTATTCCAACAGGATTCGGTTTTACGTCATTAAGTTCGGGCTGAAGTCGGTACTGAATCTTCTGAATGCGATCGGCCCGATGACGGTCATGCTGTTCGGTGGCTATCTGGTGATCCAGGGCGAAACTCAAGTCGGGGTGATTGTGGCATTTATTTCAGGATTTGAACGGATATCCTCTCCACTACGCGAATTGATCGGGTTTTACCGCGTTGCGGCCTTGGCCAATGTTCAACACAAAATGATTGCAAACTGGCTGTCCGACCTTGCCTTCCAAACAAAGACGACTGGTTGACCTCGTCGAACAATTCAGGACTCGGCGGCTTTGTCCAGTTTGTGTTTCGGAACCACCTTTTCAAGCTGCTCTTTTTCGGCTTCAAGCAAATTTGATTGTTTTGCGTAGCGGAGCGCCCTATCAGCGAGCTCTATTGCAGCCGACGCTGCTTTTTGGTCTCGCGATTCTGACAGTTTCAATAGTGCTTCTTGCAATTGTGTCGCCACTTCGATCATTCCCGCCCCATCGCGTGCCAAGGACTGGAAAGCGGCTTCCAACAGACACTGCTCATCCGGCATCCTGACGAACACGTTTGGCGCGGCGAGCGTATCTTCATCAGACAAAGTTTCGTTGTAGTAATTCCAAAGCAACGATTTCATCTCTTGAAGCGTTTCGATTGCAGTTCCTGCGTCATTGATACCCGGGGAAAGGGCCTTGGCGGCAATTTCTGACAGCACCAACAATCCAAACTCAGCATCTTGTTCATGCGTTCTTTGTTCCCCAATCGTGAACGCAGCGGCGAGCGCTGCTATGTTTTTTGAATCTGGGGAGCCGGAAACCTCAGCAAGCGTATCACCGGACACAACATGCGAACCCGGCCGAACCAAAACATAGACCGACCCGGTGGCAGGCAAGGCATCCTGTAGCTGCACTGTATCAATCAATTGGACATAGCCCGATTGCTCGCTCTTGATCTTTGCACAATCATCCGGAAGAACGGTTGCATCCGTCAGCTCAGACGCGCCCAGGTTGGGTTGCTTTAAGCAGGTCTTCAACGTTTCACGCGCGCTTTGCGTGGCGCATTGCAAACTGTGGTCCACGCTGCCAATTTTTGTGAGGTGATCGATCCAACGAAGCAAAGATACAACGACCAGAACAACAACGAGAATGGTCACGGACATCACAAAGAAGGCGGATTCTGCCGGATATCCACCAGCTTGATAAAGTACGATTGACCCCAAGGAAAAGACAAACGCACCAATGAATGTCGCAAGAACCGATTGTGTGGTCGTGTCAGCCAACAGAATACGATGAACGCGTGGTGTGGTAGCGTTCGAAGCGGCCCTGTGCGCAGACACCATGATATTTAGGGAAAAGGTCGACACAGCGAGCATGGAAGTGGCCAGGATGGTCAACACCGGAAGGACGGACTCGAATTGTAGATTTCCGCCAAATGGTGACTTCGTGAAGAACGAAACGACCGGGCTGATTAAGGCAGCTAAAACCGAAAGCAAAGCGTAGAGCACCACGCGCAAACCCATGTTTCGATAGTAGCGGAGAAAGCGTAGGCGTAGCCAGTCTACTTGCTTCATAAAGCCCCCTATTCATGCTGCGTGAGATGTTTGCCCTTATTGGCGCATTCCGGAGGCCAATCATTCTCAGTCAAGTTTGTTCCTTTCTCCCGCTATATCAGCCAGAGCACAATACAACAGACCACCGATCCAATCGATAGCGACCCGACAACAACGCATAAGTGAATCTTTGAAGCAGGTTCTGAGCTATGCGGGTTCAGACGCGCGTAGACCCGCAGCGCGTTTCGCCAAGCGCCCCAATAGATCAACAGTGAAACCGCGATAAACAAAGAAGAAGCGGCTTTGGCCAGCCATGTCGGTTCCACAGCCCCAAAGACAGCTTTCAAGCCAAGTGCAATCGCAACGCTTGCCATACCTGTCCTCATCCATCCCGCAAAAGTCCGCTCATTGGCAAGCACGGTTCGGTCTTCGGCCCAGTCAGTTCGGTCTTCGGCCAACTCTTGTTTGTCGCTCAATGTTCCTGCTTCCTGCACAACCGAGTTGAGAGAAATTGCCAAAAAATACGCGGGTCGGCGCCGATTTCGCCCGGAAGTTTCTACTGCCCGGGCGAAATTGTCACTGTCTAACCATTACTGGTTGGTGGCGCTCTAAAGCGCATCCTTAGCTTGACTTGGCAATCGCGCGCAGCATCCAAGCGGCCTGCTCGTGGAACGCCGAACGCTCGGTCGCGAGATCTTCAGTGACAACATCTTTCCTATCACCTGCCATTTCTGTCAGGGCGTGAAGCCGGTGCGCAACACGTTCATGGTCAGCAGCAAGATCTTCTATCATTCCAGCCGCGGAGATTTCTCCTTCAAGATCTTTGATCACAGAGAGCTCCATAATTTCCGACATCTGTGACGGTGCCAGATGACCCAATGAGCGAATTCGTTCCGCAACCTCATCTGCAGCGTCGAACATGTTCTCGTACTGCTCTTCTGTCAGTTTATGGATCGAATAGAACAACGGACCTTCCACATTCCAATGATAGGCGTGCGTTTTGAACGTCAGGCGGTATGTATCGGCCAGGACGTTCGACAGGGCTTTTGCCAGTGCCGCCGTGTCTCTCACTCCGGTTGCGACAGGGTTTTCGTTTGGAATTACGTTCAGTGCGTCTGTCATAATTGCTCCTTTTCGCTACTCTTGAAAACAACGTGCGATGATGAATTTGGTTCCAAAATCGGCTGTTCAATCTCTGGCCGCCGGCATTCCACCTTCTGCTGCGTAGTCTACGGATACTCGAAGCAGCGTTGGAACTGCGATATCAGCCGCGGCCTGCAAAGCCGGTCCAAGCTTCGCGAAGGTATCAATGTCGTGATACACCCAACCAAATGCTTGGGCGAGAGATGCCCAATCTGGATTTCCAAATGCAAACTCGCGACCACCGGGTTGTTTCTCATCGATCAGGCCATACCCATTGTCCTCCCAAACGAGCACGGTGATCGGTACGCATAGCCGGGTGGCGGTTTCCATCTCCTGAACGTTCATTAGGAAGTCCCCGTCACCACATACAGCGATGACCCGACCCGTTTCCAATTGGCGCGCCGCCTCGATGGCGCCGGGCAGCGCAAGGCCCATTCCAGCGAGACCATTGGGAATAATGATCTGACCCGCCCGTTTGGCTTCTACGTTTCGGGCGATCCACAACTTGTGTAACCCGACACCAGACAACAAGACATCACTGTCGCGAAGTGTGTTCGATATCTCTTTACAGATATCGGACGGCGTAAGACACTTGCCCTTGGATGTGGTAGCACCCTGCTCAAGCGTTTCGTTGATCTTCCTGCGCAGGTCTTCAAAAGCTGTTTGCAACTCGCGTTGCGCTGTTGCCTTGTGAAGTGCGCCGATACTTTGCAGCAAATCTCCAGTCAGCGCGGCTTTGACGGGCCAATTCACGTCGACCGTCGAGGCAACATCCGATATTTCGAGCACCGGTCGCATCCCAGACAGCGTGACCTTCGCAGGTGGGTATTCAACGGGATCAAATCCGATGGCGATCACGAGATCGCTCAGCTCAAAAGCTTTAGAAGCCAGCTCCTCCCCCGGCTGTCCAATCGTGTGAAGGCAAAGGGGATGGCCTGGGGCAAGAATGCCTTTCGCCATGAACGTGGTTAGAACTGGCGCTGAAAGTTTCTCTGACAAATCCCGAACGAGTTCAGCTGCATTCGCCCTGATGACGCCATGGCCCGCAAGAATGACGGGCTCCTTAGACTGAGAAACCAAGCGCGCCGCGCGGACGACTGCATCCGTCGCAGGCCGCGTTTCCGCAGGCGGGGAGGCGACAAACGGCTCGGCGGTCGTCGGAACACCAGCAAGATCTTCGGGAAGGGAAAGGTGCACGGCACCGGGCTTGTCGGCATTGCAGTGACGGGCGGCCTCAGCAACAACCTGCGGAATCTCGTCGTCCAAAACCAGAGTGCGACTGAACTTTGTAATCGGCACGAATAGAGACTCAAGATCAATGATCTGGTGGCTTTCACGACCGAGTTGATCTCGAGCTCCCTGACCTGTTATGGCAATCATCGGCACATGGTCCAGCGTCGCGTCAGCAACGCCAGTGACCAGGTTGGTGGCACCTGGGCCGAGGGTCGCGATGCAAAGCGCTGGATTTCCGGTCAGTCGTCCGTGAACCGAGGCCATAAATGCGGCGGATTGCTCGTGTCGACAAAGAACAAAATCGATGCCAGACCGATCAATCGCGGAAACCAGTTCCGTCGTCTCCTCACCCGGTACGCCAAACGCCGCAGTCACACCATTCGCTTCCAGACACGAAATCAACAGATCAGCACATGTTTGGGTGGCTGGGGAATCCCACATAACGCGTCAAACCTCCTTGAATAGTAACCAGTGCCGCGGCGGCTAAAAGAGCGTAAGCGGCGACTAATTTGCGGATGATCACCCACGCAAGAGCCGCATCAGCAACGAACCGATGAACAACACAAGGAAGATCACGAACAGGATTTGAGCGATGCCCGCAGAGGCCGACGCGATTCCGCCAAAACCAAAAACACCTGCGATGATCGCAAGAACGAAAAAGATGACTGCCCAGGATAACATAAGATGTCCTTTCAATTCGATGTGGATGAGGTTCAAACGTCTGAGAACGCGGGTTGGTTCCCGATCGGGCCTTGGAACCAATGATCGTCTGTTGCGTTGTTTCAGCGAAAGGAGATCAACCATGTCACAAACAAAAAAAGCCCCAGCTACCGAACCCGCCATTGAAGACAAAGAGGCAGCCAACCGAATTGAAAGTGTTATCAGTGAGGCCAAGACTGCATTGCAGGATGGTGCTTCGGCCACACGCGACAATCTGAAGACTGCGCAAGAAGAAGTGCAACAGCAACTTTCGACGGCAACTGAAAAAAGCGTTACCTTCGTTCGCGAAAATCCCGGGCTTGCACTTGCCGGGGCGCTTGGGCTTGGCGTCTTGTTGGGAGTTGCACTTCGGAAAAGCGACCGCAGCTAACAGACCAACGTGATTGGCGTTGAATTGGTCTGGCCAGCCGTCATTGGCCTGATCTTCGCGGCGCTGCTCATCTGGTTGTTCATTCGGGATCGGTAAAAGATTAGCTGTGAAACTGCCGCCGCCATATACTTCTCAAAATCCAAAACCCGAAGCATCATCGGAGGTGCTTCGGGTTTTCAATTTCCGGCCTGATCTGCGCGTAGGCCAGCATTGTAAAAACCACTGTACCCCCGATAACATTGCCCACGAGAACGGGCAGAAAGAAACCAAAAGCTGCATCGTGGGCAGGCAACATGCCCTGCAGGATAAGTAAAGCCATTTCCACCGATCCGGCCACGATATGGGTAAAATCGCCTAAGGCTATCAGCCAGGTAAAAATCACGATAAGCAGCACTTCATTGTTTTGAGCTGACGGCAACATCCAGACAATCGCTGCGATCAGAATCCCAGCTGGGATAGCGCGCACAAAGCCTTCCCAGGCCCCCATACCGGTGGCGTGGCGGCTGAGCTCATTTAGGACCGCCAGAGTCTCGCTGTTCAGAACCGGCGTGTAGAGAAGAAAAGCTGATATGAGAAACGCCCCGACGACATTTGCAACCAAAACAATCACCCACAGTCGAGCCGTTTTAGAAAAACAGGATAGGGATGGCGTCATCATTGTTGGTACAACTGTCGTAATCGTGTTCTCGGTAAACAACTGCATTCGCCCAAGGATGACCAAGAGAAACCCCAGCGAGTAACCGAAGTTCTCAATGAGGTACCGCCAGCTGGTGTCAGGAAGATGGGCACGCAGTAGGGCTTCACCCAGAACAGAAAAGCTGATCAAAATTCCCGCAGCTATCCCAGACCAAAAGAGCGCCCTGACCGGTCGGCGCAGCTCTTCTTCGCCGTTCCGGCGGATGGTCTCGAAAATCAGCCGTGGGGACAGACCAGACGCCTCCTCGACAGCTTCTTTCTCGCTTTCTTTTTCCACCAGATCTTGTCTTTCGGATTCCGTATCAGCTGCCAAGACGTGCTCCCTCGCTAAAGCCCAAATGAAAACGCGCGGCAGCTTGCATTGTTCCAAATTTCAAGAAGCTTTTGATCGCTGCGACGCTGGGTATCGGTAGATAGCGATTATCAACCTTCACAGTATTCAATCCAAATGTGTCGTGGGATGGAACAATCCGGCTTCGGAAGGGTTTAAATACCGTAGCTATATGAAGACACACAATGAAAGGAACGTCGCTATGGTTGAGATTTATGGCATTGGTGGTCTGATCCTGTTGGTTTTGTCAATTTGGGCCGTCGTTTCGATTATCGGCTCCTCTGCGACGACAGGTTCGAAAATCCTCTGGGTACTTTTTGTCCTGATCCTTCCGCTCATAGGATTTATTTGTTGGTTGATTTTCGGCCCAAAAGCGACAAAGCGGGTTGCATAAACCAGCACGCAGAACGCGAGTTCACGTCACCGCGTGGTCGGCAAGGAACGCACCCTGCCGACCTTCGCTGAACAGATCTACACAGCACAAATTACCACATTCTACGCGTTAACGATGTAGGTCGGTATCAGCCCCGGTACTCCCTCCTTAAATTTTGACACAACTCACGTCAGACCACCTGTTACCATGGTCTGGTGGCATCATGCCTTTTCAAAGCAACGAGACCATCGATACGAGATCCTCTGTTGAGAATGGCCGTTTAAGGACGTTTGCGGAATATTCCGCAGCGATCGCGTCAGGGGCATCGATCAATAGTAGAGTACAATCCAATGCCTGAAGTCGTGTCACGAACCCCGCAAATTCGAGGTCGGCGCGCGTGTAGCTTATGATACTCAACTGCGGACAAAATCCGCTGTCGAGCAGGAGATGGGCAGCGTCATTGATTTCGCGCAGATGCTGAATTCGGGTGGCCTCAAGTGGCGATAGCGCTTCGCGTATGTCGGTTGCTTCGACAAAGTTTCCTGTGACAATCAATATATCTGATAAGGTCAGGGGACGATCTTTCATTTGGTTCCACCCAGCTGTGCTTTCATGTGAAACCGTATCGAGTCGACCGGAGGGCGCAATTAACTATGACATACCCAGAGCAAAACAACCTGATTGATTGCAAGCACTGCCCGCTTCGGAAAAAGGAGGTTTTTCTGCAATTTGACGACGACGAGTTGTCTTTCATGCAACAGTTCAAAACCGGGGAGATGCTGGCAGAACCCGGTACACAGCTGTTCATTGAGGGGTCAAAAGCTGCCCAACTCTATACAGCGCTCTCCGGTATGGGCATACGCTACAAGACGCTGGAAAACGGCCGCCGCCAGGTTGTCGGTTTCATTTTTCCAGGCGACTTTATTGGGTTGCAGGCCGGTGTCATGGGCGCCATGCGACATTCAGTAGAGGCAACCACGGCAATGCGCTTGTGTGTATTTAATCGCACTCGGCTTTTCGAGCTCTATCAAAGCCAGCCTGATCGTGCATTCAGCTTGACGTTCCTGGCGGCTGTGGAAGAGCACTTTCTTGGAGATGCGTTAACAACTGTCGGGCAGCGCGGCGCGATAGAGAAAATCGCATGGAGCCTTCATAGATTTTTTATCCGGTCGCGAGCCCTGGGCCTTGTAAAAAATGATCGCTGCCCTCTACCGTTTCGTCAACAGGATCTGGCAGATGCACTGGGCCTATCCTTGGTTCACACCAACAAAACACTGCGCAAATTAAGCGACAAGCACCTTGCGAACTGGTCAAAAGGTGTCCTGCAAGTCTTTGATCAGGACAAGCTGGCTGAAATTGGGTTGGTCGAGACAACCCAAGCCGAGCCAAGACCACTTATCTGACTATTTGAGAAAAAGTGTTTCGAATTTTCAAGAGACTCGGAGTCTGAACAGAAGCGCCGGCCGAAAAACCGGCCGGCGAATTTAGCAACGCGCATGGCGCTTTTTGACTTTTACGATTCTTCGTAGGAAGGCATTGCCTCCAGCATTTCCTTGTCCGCGTCCACGAATGCATACGTGGCCTCGCCATCGACCTCACGCATCAGCGAAACGCGAGAAAAGTCGATCAGCACATCTTTCTCGCCCACACCGAGGAAGCCGCCAACGCCGATCACCGCACCTTCCAGGGTGCCATCCGAATTGATGACCACGTTATCGATTTCGCCGATCCATTCTTGCGACATGTCGTAAACACGCATGCCGGTAAGGTCTTCCGCCGTTACCGTTTCAAACGCAACAGGGGTGTAGCCCTCGATATCGATGGTTGTCGGATCAACAGCATCGGCAACTTCACTGGCCTTCTCGCTCACATACTCTCCGGTTGCTTCGGCTGCCTGGTCGACATCTTCCGCCGTGTTCTTCGCTGCATCTTTGATATCTTCAGCCGTATTCGACACGGCATCGCCTGCCGCTTCGGCCGCTTCTCCAAGGTTTTCGCCCACCTTTTCCACGTTGGAGCTCTCTGCGATGGCAGGTGCTGACATCATCAGAACGATCGAAGTTGTGGTCAGGAAATGTTTCATAGTTAGCTCCTTCTGTCTGAGTTGACCGCTATTTCTTGCGGTCTCAGAAGAGAAACGAACTACGAGAGGTTTGGTTCCCTATTTCTTTCGGAAATATTTGTTTTTAAACAAAAAGACCGCGTCAGTGACGCGGCCATACCCTTCTGGTTTTTGCATCTAAACAGGGCGCACAGGATCCGTGACACTTGATACAACCAGATAGTCGCCCCCGGGGATATTTCTTAAAGCCTCATAAGGAATCTGTGTCACCTCATGACCATTGTCGACCTGCAAGAATAGCATGGATTTGCCTTCAAAATCGCAGCCTATGTCCTGAAGCACACCGATCTCACCCGATGGATCGAAGACTGAAGAGCCCTGAATTTTTCTGAACCAGTAGTACTCGTCTTTGGGCGGATCAGGGTGTGGCTTGTCTTGCAGAGCCTCGTTCAGCACCGCTCCGATAACCACCGGAGCTATCGTATTCCCAAACGGACCAATGACCTGCGGAGGAAGAACTGAAAGATCCAGGCTGCTTCCCGAGCTCGATGGATTGTTCTGACGCTTAGTACTGATCTCCTGAGCAGAAAAGACCGATACCAGATACTCTTCCTCGAAACGAAGGGTATCCGCCCGAAATATGATGGGATCATAACCACCCGTCATGTTCAGATTGACCAATATATACTGAAGAGGAGCGTCACCTGCCCTCACTGCCAAGTCTACGACCTCCCCGACTGTTTCGTCTCCTGTCCGGTCGCGGACCGGCATGCCGAGGAACGCAGATAACGTCATGGTTTGATATCCTTCTGACTGATATGTTGGACAATCTTGCCAAACATTCCGTCGCTTTTTCGATTCTGAGAGGCCGGATCGGGGACTTGGTTCAAGGCGCTACGCCCAACCCAACACCCTTTTACATATCGTCGATCAGCCTGTTTACAGCGTCACGGACATTCTCTTTTGTGTCGCCATATTTTTGCTGGATCAGCCCTTCCAACTGTTCCCGATCACCTCGGGCCTGCTCAATTTCATCATCGGTCAATCCCCATAGCGCTCCATAAGTTTGCCCTTGAACTCGGTCCAACGACCCATGATCTGATCCCAATTCATCCGCTTTTCCTTTCATTTCCAACATCACTGGACACATATGTCCCACCGTTTGCAGCTGTAGGTTCGAACCACCAAGTCCGGCACCAGCGTCGAAACACTGCAGGCGGCCAAGTCGTTTGGCAGGTTCTAACCCAGCTACTCGACGTCGGGAAAACGCACGTCGTCTTTCATGGTTCCAACAACCGCAAATTTTTCTCGCCGGGAACTGATTTCTGTCCAGGTGACAGTTGCCAAGAGTTTGTCGCCCCAAATGGAACAATCACAATGGTCGCGCGTTGGTGATGTGAGATCTGTTGAAAGGAGTTCACCAATGGCAAACCATCCCAGTAACTCAAGCAGTGCGAAGAAACACGCGAAGGACTTGGCGCAGAAAGCGAAGACTGTTGTGGAATCTGAAGCTACGGCTCGCGCTCAAGACTTGCAGGATAGGGCCGCCAATGAAGTAGACAACGTGGCGCAGGCTGCTGAATCCGCTGCTGAGGCATTTGATGCCGGCTCGGTCCAGCATCAAATGATGTCGAAAATTGCCGACAATATGGAAAACATAGCAGCACAGGTTCGCAACACCGACCTGCGCACCGTCAACCGAAAGGTGTCCGATTTTGCCCGCCAAAATCCATTGCTGTTTGTTGGCTCGGCCGCGTTGGTTGGCTTTGCCGCAACGCGGTTTCTGGGCGCTCGTAACACCCGCCAAACGACATCTGCAGAATTTGAAGCAGATCCCTGGGCGACACAGCAGCAACCCCAACGAAACACGTTGGATGATACGTCAGGCCACACAACAGTTCTGGCGAAAATGAATGAGGGCTACAATGCATAAAGAGCACGACCTGCGTCAGGCCCCCAACATGTTGGCGACTGCCTTGCGCCATCTGTCCCGTCTCATTCAGGGTGAGTTGAAATTGGCGAAGGCCGAGCTTTCGCTCAACCTGTCTCGGGCAGCATATGGGCTGGTCTTCTTTTTTTTGGCCGCCCTATTAGTTCTGGTCGCAATCCATCTCTTGGCAACTGCTTTGGTTGCCGCAATTGTCGCTGAGGGAATGTCAGTTGGATCTGCGTCGCTGATGGTTGCCGCGGGCTTGGTTCTGATTGCTGGCTGTTTCGCTGTCTGGGCAAGAGCACGCCTGTCTCTGGCCACGGTATCTCCCGACAAAACACTTCAAAATCTAAAGTCTGATGTCGATGCGATAAAGGAATCTGCTCATGACTGACCTGACTGAACTTGAAGATCACATTGCGTACGAACGAAATGCGTTGGCAACGTCTCTCGATAGTCTAACCGAAACACTTGCTCCGGATCGTCTGGCGCAAACCGCAAAAGAGGTTGTGGAGGGGTATGGCGGCGAGATCGGTATGCAGGTCTGGATTGCCGCCCGCAAGAATCCGGCGGCGTTCACGTTGTTTGGAGCAGGGTTAGCACTTTTGATGGCCGGTCCCGGCACACCAGTTCGAACACTGCAAAACAACCCTCGCACCAAAGCACCGCAAAACATGTCCGAAGAGTTTGATCGACGTGTTGAAGCCGCCGATGCGCAAATTAAGACGGAGATGACTGGAATGATGGAACAAGACTTTTCTGCCAACCGCCTCAGTGCTGCATTGGACCGAGGGTTGGACAAATTGTCCCCGAATGCGCGCTCGCGTGTCCTGCACGCCCGCAAAGCTGCGATTGAGGCTCAAAGAGCCGTTGAAAAGCGCGCGCAACGAACCGCCAAGGCATCCAAGTCGTTTCTTCATGAGCAACCAATCGCTGCTGGAGCCCTCGCCCTGGGCGTCGGAGTGCTGGTCGGTGCCCTGCTGCCGAACACTCGCAAGGAAGATGAACTTTTGGGGGCGCGGCGCGACGAACTGATGCGCAAAGCTCAGAATACCCTGACCGAAGAGATGGACAAGCTTTATGCTGCGGCAAGCGAAAAATTGGACGACGCGGCCTCACGAGCGTCGACTTCGTTGCGCAACCAAGGGTAGTGGTCGGTCGTGTCCCAATCATTTTTGAGTACCACGGCATTGCGCGTAATGATTGCAGTCATCACAGCGATTGCCGTGATCTCATCCCTGTATTTAGCTAAATCTATCCTTGCCCCGATTGCGTTCGCTCTTGTCCTCGGAGTCGTCGCCTCCCCGCTTGCAGACAAGCTCGAACGAGCGGGGTGTCCGCGGGTCGTTTCAGCTTCTGCCTTGCTGATCCTGACGTGCACTATAGTGGTTGCAGCATTTCTTCTTCTGGAACCGTTGCTTTCGACATTGGTCGAGCAATTACCGGCAATTCGGCGCGAGCTCCAATCGTGGGTCGCTGCGATGTCGGAATTCATGCGAGGCATTGAAACAATAGGGCGCGAAATAGAAGAAACAGTTGGGGCAGATGGGGAAGCTACTACCGAGACCGCCCTGCCCTCCGTCATGGATGCACTGTGGTTGGCGCCGAATTTTGGGTCTCAGATTCTGATATTCATTGGAACACTTTTCTTCTTCGTGTTAACTCGGCGCGAGCTCTATGCCTCAGCCGGCGCATTCAAGTCACGCCTCTATTTGGCAGACCAGGCTGTATATCGCTATTTCGCGGCAGTAACGCTTGTGAATATCGGCTTGGGGATTGTGACGTCAGCGGTCCTGGGGATAGTCGGCATCAGTGATCCGTTGATCTGGGGATTGGCCGCCGGGCTTTTGAACTTCATTCTCTACCTCGGCCCACTTGTAATCATGACAGGTTTGCTGATCGCTGGCCTCACACAGTTCGGAGGCGCGGCTGCTTTTTTACCTCCGCTCCTCTTTTTGATAATCAACGTATCAGAGGCCCAATTCGTAACACCGGTATTTGTTGGGCAACGCCTGCAAGTAAACCCGTTGGTTGTCTTTATCGCGATCGTATTTGGATTGTGGCTCTGGGGACCGGTTGGAGCGATCGTTGTTCTGCCCATTCTCCTGTGGTTTGGCGTATTGCTTAACCCAGAAGTTATGTCTCCGGCTATTGAGAGAAACGGCAACACACTGGATGGCTAAACGATGTCTTCGGTCACACCTGGCAATGGCTGTCGAATTTCGCTCCCTGCCTTCGGATCATGCGGCACCAGGAAGCCTGAGCGCCCTTCAGGGCGACGCAATCCATTCGCCTGAACTTCGCGACTCCACCATTCGAACATTTGGCCCGGCTCAAGACTGTATCGCGCACAGCCTTCAAACCACCAATGGTCAACCAGGGTTCGACGCAGCAAGTTGATGCGTTCTATGTCGGTCACACGCAGAGCTGCCTCGGTATCCCAACGCAATGATCGCCCATTGAGATTAGCGGACCCGACAAGCGCGAAAGTATCGTCAACAACAAGCACCTTATTGTGCACATGAATGATTGGAGATCCCGAGAGCACTTCAATATCGTCATGTGCTCCGCTGGCTGAGGCGGGTTGCACTGGCGTCGCAAGGGACACACGGTCTCCCAATCCCTCTTGAATGATGCTCAGGCACTTTGCCTGTAGGTCCAGACCGTAGCGTGCATCAAGACCAGTGTGTTTGCCGAACGCCACCTCTTCTGGCAACGCAGGTAATACCAACACCACCTTCAAACTCGAATTATTCTTTCCAGCCTCCGCCAAAGCCTCTGCGAGCTGGGTTGATCTGAAATATTGGGTTTCGATATGTATGAGATCTCTGGCGTCTTTGAATGCGTTGATGTGTTCATCTTCGATCTCTTGAGCAATTGTCTTCGGTGACAATCTCCAAAACCCAAACCGTCGAGGACTGGACAAGGTTCGGCGCAGGTATTTGCCTTTTGGCTGGGCAGTACCGGTGGCAATCTCATTCTCGAAACTATCAATATGCTGTGCGACTTCTTCCGCTTCAGGGCCGCGCACCAGTATTTGAACGTCGGACCAAGTATTCTTTGCCAAACGGTCATGATCTTGTGTGTCAAAGCGCCTTGCGTTCAGATCAAGCCCGCCGAGATAGCAGACCTGTCTATCGATCACTGCAATTTTCTGGTGATGAGACACCGTGTGTAGTTGAGGCAAACTGTCTGAGCCATTGCCTGCCGTGTCACGTTGCGATTGCGCTCGCTCGATCAGATGCTTTTTTTGCGTCTTTTTTCTTAAAACCGCAGGTAATAGCGCCGCCCAAGGTAATGTCCCTGCTTTGGCGGGATGCATCGATACACGAACATTCAAGGATTGAGCCAAATTCGGACCCAGGGTCTCGGCCAACTTCTGCGCCTGCCTTTTTGAGCGCCAGCTCAGCTCAT
This sequence comes from Ruegeria sp. BHSA118, assembly GCF_059613405.1. Lineage (NCBI taxonomy): Bacteria > Pseudomonadati > Pseudomonadota > Alphaproteobacteria > Rhodobacterales > Roseobacteraceae > Ruegeria > Ruegeria sp. BHSA118. Next base: position 28,921 of record NZ_JBXWSM010000018.1, on the reverse strand, counting down.
GGAGTTCGGTGGCAAATACAGGATCGAAATCACTCAGAACCAGCTCAAATGACACGCCGTTGCGGATAACATATTCAAGCAAATCAAACCATGTTTCACCGATGTTTCGGGCCGCGGCGCCAACGAGCTTAGTCTCAAAATCAAAGATCCTGAAACTTGCCTTTATCTCTTCCTTTGCCTCAAGAACTGCTTGCTCAAACGCAGGCCAGGCTTGCTCTGCTGTGATCAGAACTTGAAAGTCACTCTGCTGCTGCCCTGGCATCGCCGTCTCCATCATTGGGCAGGTTTTTTGGTATGCTTGCACCATCAACCTCGGCAATCTCGAATGTCACCTCGTAGAGGTATTGAGAGGGTGTCTCAGTGACATGGTCTGATCCGTCAAGCTGGCTGACAAACGCCTGCATCAACCTCTGACCGATCCCGCCGCTATGAAACGCGGACTCTTCATCATCACTGCGTCCGCGGCTGTTGGCAATCTTCAAGACAATCGCTCCGTCAGTGGTCGCTCTCAACACCGCAGAGATCATTGGTGGGCCCTCTTCCGGTACACCAACGTACTTTATTGCGTTGGTCAACGCTTCGGCTGCGAGCATCGACAAAGTGACGGCTTGGTCCTGGCCCAATTCAATTGGTTGAATATCACAGATCACTTCGACGGGTTGACCAAGGATTGGTGGGCGGTGCGCAAGCTCGGAAACCAGACGACCAACCAGTGTCTCAGTGTTTATAGTCGTCATCTTCGAGTTCTGGTTCAGGGTTTGGTGCACCATCGCAAGGCCACGAACCCGCCGCTGAAGTTGGCCCAACAGGCGGCGGGCCTCGGCAGACTCTGCACTGCGCATATGCATGTTCATGATCGAAGCTATGAGCTGAAGATTGTTCTTAACTCTGTGGTGGACTTCCCGCAGCAGCAGTGTCTTCTCGACAAGGTCTTGTTCCTGCTGGTTTTCCGCCTCTCGGACAAGAACGACCATTCTGTTGAATGCGGTTTGGAGTTGCACAAACTCCTGCGGCGCATTTTTCAGACTCTCAATTTGATCACGCTCTCCCAACGCAAACCGGCGAACCGCCGATCGCAGGCTGTCGAGATGACGGATCACCAACCGGTGCAACCCCCAAAGAGCCACCCCCAAACCTGTCACCCACATCAAAATCGGAAACGCAACCGTCAACGCCTTTCCACCAGAACCAACAGAGGCAAGGGCGGCTTCACGAGGCCAGCTGCCGATCACGGCGACCTCGTCTGGAACGATTGTCGCAACAGCAAAAACACGATCTTCTCCCTCTGCTGTCCGCGCCGAGAAGGTCTTGCCCGAGTTGGATAACAGAAGCCAAGACTGTTTGTTCTGCGGCAAATACTCATTGACCAAATCGAGACCAATATTGGAAGACAGTACGTCTCCACCCTCGTCAAAAAGCGCAATGATCACTTCATGTGAGAAACTGTCGCCTTCCAATGGAGTGCGAGCCAACGCATGCGGGATTGAAATGGACACGAAACCCATCAGATTTGATTGGCTTATGACCGGCTGAGTGACGATGATTACCGATTGTCCGGTAACAGCGCCCGATCTATTCACGGAAAACGATAGTTGGGGATTTGCTGAAATCTCCAAAAAACCAGGTGCCCCGGAGAGGTCCATGATGCTACCTGCTGTTGAACACGACATGACACCATCGGGCTGAATGAACCCAGCAAAAACAAACTCGGGCTCACTGTCGATCAGCCTTTCCATCATTGCGGAGCAATTCGCATCCGTAATCGATGCCGAAGCCAACGAAGCAGACAAACCAGAACCAACACCCACGGCCCTCTGAAGAAGCTCGCGCTCCCGGTTAGCGGCTTCGATGGTTCGCGCCAGAACCGATTTTCGCGATTTTTCATCTGCTTCTATGATCACTGCGCGCGTTTGATATACAGCGATTAAACCCAACGGTAGAAGCGCCAGCGTCACAAGCAACGCCAGATAAACGGTCAGGCTGCGGCGCCCTGCTTCCATGGGCTATCAGGCCGCCGGTTGCGTTTGTACGATTGCGACCGTAACGGCATCAGTCAACTCTACTGGCTCGCTATCAGACAGGCCCATCAACTCTGCCAACTGTGCACGCGCTCTGTTGACACGGCTTTTAATCGTACCCACAGCAACCCCGCACATTTCTGCCGCATCCTCGTAAGAAAATCCTTGCGCGCCCACCAGGATGAGAGCTTCGCGTTGTTCGTCATTCAGTTGGTCAAAAGCCACCGAAAAATCCTTGAAGGCAAGACGACCGTCATGCTCGGGTTTTTGCGCGAGCGTTTCGGCCATTGCCCCATCCACGTCTTCAACTTCACGCTTCCGCTTCCGGTGCAGAGAAAAGTACGTGTTGCGCACGATCGTGAACAGCCAAGCACGCATGTTGGTTCCTTCCTCAAAGGAGTCAATCTTGCTCCAGGCTTTCACCAGAGCGTCCTGAACAATATCATCTGCTGTTGCTGCGTTCCGGCACAGACTAATTGCAAAAGCACGCATCGGACCGATATGTTCGACAAGTTCGTCTCTCGGGTCAGTCATCTATGCCTCCTGCGTCAGCGGTTTTTTTGCCGCTCTCCTGGGCGCGCAGTTGACTGAGCAGATCAACAAACCGATCAGGAACGGGTTCACTGGCAAGCTGATCGAAGGCTCGCTTGAGGTTTTCGTCTATTCTTTGTTCTATTTCTCGCCGGTCGTGGCGCGATTGCTGTGGATTTGTCATGGCATCATCAAAAAATTTTTCCTTTTCTCGGAACCATAACGCACGAGCATGCGTTTGGTTTCAAAGATAGTGAAAAAAATAAGGATGACAAAGTATGACGCAGCTGTCCGGAGTATCTGTGGCGGATCAGATCGGCCCTGTTTTGCCTTTTCTCCGCCGGTATGCCCGAGCGTTGACCGGTTCACAATCCCGCGGTGATGCATATGCTGCCGCAACGCTGGAAGCCATAATTTCAGACACTGATCGATATAACAGTGATCTGTCACCGAGAGTTGCACTTTTTCGCACATTTCATGGAATCTGGGCCACGTCCGGAAATGCTCTCGAAGCCAACGGCAACAGCGACGATCTGTTGACCCGTGCACATGCCCAGCTGGCCCGGTTGACCCCAAACACACGCGAAGCGTTGTTGCTCCGGACGGTTGAGGAATTTTCCGTCAGTGACATTGCGACGATTATGCAAATTGAGGCATCCGAAGCCTCCAAGCTTATCGACATTGCATATGACGAGATGGCCAAGCATATGTCTGGCCGTGTTCTAATCATCGAAGATGAAGCGATTATCGCCATGGATCTTGAGTCGATGGTTGCTGAGCTGGGTCATCGAGTTGTTGGCGTCGCGCGCACGGAGTCAGCCGCTTTGGATCTGGCAGAACGCGAACATTTTGACCTGGTTCTCTCAGATATTCAGTTGGCCGATAAATCCAGCGGTATTGACGCAGTTAACAGGATTCTTGAGACGCACGGCGATCGTCCGGTGATCTTTATCACCGCGTTTCCTGAGCGTCTGTTGACCGGCAAGGGGCCCGAACCAGCCTTCCTGATTTCAAAACCATACACGGAAGAACAGGTGAAATCTGCCGTCAGTCAGGCAATGTTCTTTGCGTCCAGCGCGATGATCGAAGTATGAGCATGGCGTTCTGATCAGCACTGATGGCAAATTCAAACAGCAGAAGGTGAGGTTCAATATGGCGAATGAAATCGCTGACACAGCAGAAACCGTGAAAGACACAGTGTGGGCTCAACTAACCCAGATATTAGACACAGAGCTCTATGACGGTAAGTCGTTGAGTGACCTGCTCACGCTCGAGGCCATTCTGGGGCTGGTTGCCAATACAATTGCAGCGCTCATCATCCTGATGCTGGGCCTCGCCGTATCTGGGTATATCCGCCGGAAGATCCGAGGAATTGGCGAACAATCTGAACACCTGGACGACACATTATTCAATTTTTTGGGCAATCTGGCCCGATATACAATTCTGGCCTTCACCGGTCTGTTCATTCTGAACACATTCGGCGTTCAGACAACCTCGATTATTGCTCTAATCGGTGCCGCCGGCCTGGCGATAGGTTTGGCACTCCAGGGCACGCTGTCAAACGTAGCGGCAGGAGTAATGATCATTCTGTTTCGTCCGCTTAAGATTGGTGACTTCGTGGACGTCGACGGGGTGCTCGGCACGGTTAAGGACATCACGCTGAATTACACAGAAATCGCCGATATGGGGAACGTGAAGGTGATCGTTCCGAATTCGGAAGTCTGGGGAAACACGATCAAGAACTACTCCGTATACGACAGACGTCGGGCTGAGTGGGAGTTTGGCGTCGGATACGGAGTCAACCTGGCAGATGCGGAGAAGGTCATTCGCGACACGATCATGGCCGATGAACGTTCACTCTCTGAGCCTGAGCCTTTTATCCAAGTCAATAATCTGGGCGCAAGCAGTGTGGATTTTCTGGTGCGTGTTTGGTGTAACTCATCGGAGTATTTTCAGTATCAGGCGGACATGAAACGCCGTGTGAAAGAAGCCCTGGATGAGGCGGACATCAACATCCCCTTCCCGACGCGCACATTGATGGTCGAGAATGCGTCGCCTGACATACAAAATAAAATTGCGGCTGAGTAAGTGAGACTGGCTGACGCTGCAACGGGTAGACGCGGTCCCAGTCGTTTGGGCGCAAAACTGATCGGACCACCCAGATCACCCTCGCCAAAGGCCAGTTTCCAATTCAGACAAGAGGATAGTAGATGACGCGCGTTGGGTACGAGAAGAAAGCGAAGCTGCAAATTGATACTTGGAATGCTCAAATTGATCATCTCGAAGCACAGCTAAAAACAGCTGAGGAAGATGCAAAAAGAGCCCTTCAAACACAACATATAGCGTTGTGCGCTGCACGAGCCGAGGCAGAGGCTAAGTTAGAAGAATTGCAGAAATCTGACGAAGAAGCATGGGACGACATTCGCGAAGGATATGAGGCGGCCTGGGATGACATGCAAAACGCCCTTAGCAAGGCGGCAAATAAACTCACCTGATCATCATCAATCGATAAGACAGTCGGGGTGAAGTTCGCCTGCGATCTGGCAGGTCCTCAAAACTTAGAAAACAAGTTGGATGACTGATACACCGCAGCTTTCTGCGCACTTTTCATACCCATCCGCACAGCATTGTTGCCCGCTGCAGGTGGTTCCTTAAACGGTCTCATCAAAATCCAACGGGCTTAGTAACAATCAATACCTGCGTCCAGTTTGGTAGAAAAGAAAGGAAAACACTATGAGCTGGGATGATATCCAAGATCAGTGGGAAACCCTAAAAGGACGAGTTCAGGCCAAATGGGCTGAGCTATCGCATGACGAAATTGATCAGATCGCGGGAAAACGAGAAAAATTGGTCGAGATTATTCACCAAAAATATGGCAGGTCCAGAGGCGATGTCGAAAAGGAAGTGGACGAGTTTCTGTCATCAGAATAGCTAACGATCTTCCCGGTACACCAAATATCAACTTTGGCATGAGTTGGTGGAAATTGATCGGCCAACCTCAGACTTCAGTCGTCGTGGATTATTGCTTGCAATCATGTCTCTAAAGCGACCGTTTCCGCAGTGACTTGCTACATCTTGCGGGGTCTTTGCCTGCTTCCGCACACTGTTTAACAGAAACCCGTGAATAGCAGAATTCTTCGGAACCAATTCTCCTGGAACACGTTCTTCAACTGCGCTCTTGAAAAGAATGCAACGAAGGAGAATGACGATGAAACACTTGATCCAAAGCACAGCACTGATTTCTGTGATGGCAACCGCCGCTGCTGCTCAAACGCAGGTCTCAAAAATTGACGTGGTAGCAGATTTGTCTGCCCTTCAAACATACGAGGCCGCAAGTGCGTGGAAGAACCTGGAAACAGACCTCGAAACAGCAATCGCTGAAAGGCTCGTCTCGCAAATCGCTCCGGAAGATGTCGAAGGGGCTGAAATCGAGATCGATCTCGACGAGGTAACACTTGCGAACAACTTCGAAACCGCGATCGGTGTTGGCGAATGGACGCTGGTGGGGGATGTGGACCTCGACATGCCGGACGCAAGCAAGGACGAGAACTACACTTTGACCGTCTCCACTGACCAGATACGCGTCTTCTACCCTGAAGGAACAAATTCTGATGAGGTGTCGGTTGATAGCGACGTATTCTATCAGGCGGTTGTGGCGGCATTTGCTGACAACGTCGCTTCAAAACTGAAGTGAGGGAACAACAATGCGAAACCTGGCAGCACTTATAGCAATTTTGACACTGACGGCATGTGAAACAGTTGAAGGGTTCGGGCGAGACGTATCTAACGCCGGAAACCAGATCAGCGAAGAAGCACAGGAAGCACAGTAAATTTTTGCCGGCGTCCCACTAAGACAAACAAGCCCGGGCTGCGCCCCGGGCTTTCTTGCATCATGCGCTGCTTAGCCCAAGTAAAGATATCCGTGGTCCATCGATTCAGTATATTTTGTGATCAGGGTATTAAGTTGCGGAGACAAAAAATGGAGAAAGTACTTGGCTTTGGCGGATTTTTCTTCAGAGCGGAGGATCCGGCCGCGCTGGCAGATTGGTATTTCAAACACCTCGGTATAAGCCCAGTTCCCAACGACTATGAAACGCCCTGCTGGGTGCAAGAAGCCGGCGAGACGGTCTTCGCGCCGTTCGAAAAGGTCACCGAGTATTTTGGCAATCGTGAAAGGCCTTTCATGTTGAACTTCCGTGTTCGCGATCTCGATAAGATCATCGCTCAGCTGGAAGCGGAAAACATAGAAGTGCGCCCTGATCCAGATTCTCCGTATCCCAATGGAAAGTTTGCATGGCTGAACGACCCTGAAGGCAATCCAATCGAACTTTGGGAACCGGCATGACAGGCAGCTGGGCGCGGTTTTCATGTTGCTGAGAGCCCATGTGGCACCTTTGCGGCAATGCTGCGCGTTGCACTAATCCACAGACCATTTTTCAGAATGCTTGATCCATGCCGCATGACAGTTTTGGACCAGCGGGATGCCTTTGAAGTTTCGAACAGCATTGACTCAAATCAATGACCAAACAGCGCAAATACCGATACCTCGCACTCATGCTGAGAGGTACTGCAATGAATTCAAACAAGACGGGTCGGATTGTTTGGCATGACTTGTTTACAGCCGATGCACACTTGTCCCAAAGCTTCTACGAAAGAGTCGCGGGCTGGAGTCACTTGGTCGAACACGCAACCAACTTTGCATGGGGAGGAGGCGAGGGAGACTATATCCTAAGCGTATTGTCCAATGAGGCAGGTGCAGGGATCGTGGAACCCAAAATGCCGCACCTACGTGGCTGGGTTCCGTATGTCGAGGTTGATGATGTCGACCGGGCCGCGGAAAGGTGTGTCGGTCTCTGCGGCAGAGTTGTGAAACCTCCCTTCGAGGTCCCAGGTGTCGGGCGCAACTGTCTTTTATGCGATCCCAATGGGGCGTTCGTTGGCATTTGCTTTTCCACACACGCCTTTCCGGCGCCAGCCAAACAATTCGGTCCCGAGGTCTACCTATCGCAAAGCAATGACTACCCAAACAAATTCTACGATGAGTTGTTTGGTTGGAAACGCCACACTGAGAGCAGCCGTGGTAATTTAACTCATTCGATTATGCGAGCTGATGCCAATGTCGGTTTGCATCATACAACAGTGATCGATCCTTGGAGCCCAATGTGGGTTCCCACCGTTCGGGTTGGGAACCTCTTCGACGCGCTGGATCAAGTGCGCGAAATGAATGGCGAAATTGTTGCGCAGCAGAATTGCAGGTCTAAAAAACATGACATGGCACTGATACGCGACACGAACGGTACCTACTCTTACCTCCTTGAAGCTCAAGAAAACGGAAGCGGTTAGAGTTCGGTTTGCGTATGCGTTGCAGGTGAAGAGCGTTTTTAAGTCGGATTGCCCCATCTGTGCACGATTATCGCGTCCTTGATGTTTGTTCTCGGTGCCGTTGTTGGGGCGTCTATAGAATACTTAACCCGAACTTCATCGACATGCTGAGTGAGGATCTCCGGGAACTTCACCAATGTGAAAGTAGCTCCACAGTAAACGTTTATGGCTATAATCGGTCGAACCAGTCACGCCTAATGCTACAGATGACAGGTATCAGGACTGATCTTGCCAGTTCTCACCTAATCAGCTGCTAGGCTCGGCTACAAATTCAGACGCCGAGATCACAAAAGCGCCTGCACGGTGAGAATGACAGCGAAGAAGTTCAACATTTCAAAGCTCCGAGCTGGGAAAGTCGCGATTCAAACGAAAGGAGATAGAAGATGAGTTACGTAGATGGGTTCGTCATCGCCGTGCCGAGCGAAAACAAACAAAAATTCATCGATCACGCCAATATGGCCGATACTGTGTTCACCGACCTCGGTGCATCACGGGTCATCGAATGCTGGGGTGATGATGTGCCCAACGGCAAGGTCACTGACTTTCGTAGAGCTGTGCAAGCCAAGGAGGATGAGACAGTTGTCTTCTCATGGGTCGAATGGCCAGACAAGGCCACCCGTGACGCAGCCATGAAAACCATGACGGACTGGATGGAAAACCCTGAAACCAGCGACCCCCGCATGGACCCGGTCAAAAACCCGATGCCATTCGACGGAACACGCCTGATCTTTGGTGGGTTTTCTCCAATCGTTGAGCTTTGACAAGAGGAATGCCCCGTCAGGTTGGTTTCGATGATGCGGTCGCCCGAACGGTTTGAACAATTGGCCGTTTTTTAGTTTTACTGCTCAGAAAACGGGTGGGCTCTATTGTAACGGGGCTTACGCTGGGAATACCTCGCAATGCGAACCTAAATAAGCCAACGTGGAAAAGTGTTTATTGCTATTAACGGTCGCCCCGGTGTGGGTAAACTCTCTGTAGGTCGCTTACTGTCTGAACGGTTGGGCGCACGTTTGGTTGACGCTCACTCACTTTACAATCTCGCATTCTCGTTGACGGAGAAGGGTTCAGATGCTTTCCAGAAATGTGTATGGGATCTTCGGAATATCGCGCGTGAGCATGTTCTTTCTCTACCACAAGAAACCCCGATAATAACGACAGACGCGGTGTTCGAAGACTCGGCATGGGGAAACGCTATCTGGGACGATACAATCAGGCTCGCACGTGATCGAAATGGGCCTTTTCTTGGCGTCATTCTGGATTGCGACCCGGAAGAGAATGAACGACGCCTGAGATCACCAGAGCGCCAGGGCAAACGAAAGCCAATGGACGGCTCTGTACTCAACGCGAACCGATATCATCGCAGTCTAATTCGAAGGGGCACGGATGACTTTCTTCAAATCAATACGACCAAACTCTCGGTAGAAGAAACAACCGCGAAAATTGAAGCATGGATGTCGGATTATTCAGAATGCTGAAACCGGGTCATCTTTGGTACTGATTTGATAGCCCAACCGACCCTTGGCAATATTAGCTCCGCAACTCAGCCTCTTGTCAGCCTGACAGGTATCATTCGAGGGCGAAAAACCGAATTGATCAGTTTTTGCTGAGCAAATTCAGTCTTTTTTCTATTTCACTGCTTCGAGCTTCTGGAACGCCACTTGCGCCTGCGAAAACAAGCCATTGATGAGCGGCATGGTGAACCCGTTCGATGATTTCGTGGATGCGTCGCTCTTTAATTCCTGCACCCTGCCCCACTATAATCAGGTCCTCTTGGCCGGGATTTCGACCGTTTCCGTTGACGCTCAAATGGTGTTCTCCACCGGGGCCGTCCGAAAAACTCAGATCATAGGCCGGTGACAGACGCCATGTTCCGCGATGATCCATCAGGAACGCGTGGTTCTTGATGTGGTCGTCCCGGTTATGGGTCACAACGTTGAACACCATGCGCCGGAACATCTCTTCCACATCCCCCTGATGGTTGGTCATGAACCGGGTCAGTCTCAGCAGATTTTCATAGTCCACGGTTGGGGCGGTAAATTCGGCGTTCAGAATGCCAGCAACCGTGTGCATATGCAGCCGCCGACCCTCGGGGCGGTCAAAGCGGTGGGTGGCGAACAAGTCCTCGCCCAAACCTGTCGTCAGCAGCCGCGTGTCCGACATGTCGATCCCGGAGGTGCGGGCCATTTCGGCATAGGCCTGCTCTTCGCGCGCCGCACTGATCGGGTCAGACGCGGACCGGAACTTTATCAGATAGTGGCTAAACCCGCCCCCTGCCCGGCCTCGGTGGTCGCGCAGCACGCCAGTTTCGGGATTGAGCAGCGCCACAAATTTTGGCCGTGCCCCGGCAGAACCACCGCTGCCCGCACGCAACCGGCGTAGATCTTCGACCGAAACGTCCTGTTCTATGTGTTTGACGGTGTCGGCGAACCAATCCAAATCGATATCGTCTTTTTCGGCCAGTTCTTCTTCAGGATGATAGCTGAGTGCCCCCATGCCGTGCTTACCCACGATGGCCAGACGGTCAATCGGTGTCAGATCATGAACCCTCCTGCCCCGCCTCGCCAGTTCGCGGTCAATCAGCAAGCGGCCCCAGCCGTCCGGCAGCGAATCCGCCAAGACACCCGGCAAGCCGTCAAACGGCGTATGCTGACCGAAATGCAGCCCCTGAAAGGACCGGATCGCATAAGGTGAAATCGGCTGCGGGTCCGAGACGAAGTCAGGGGCCCATTCGATGGCCGCGCGGCGCTGATCCTTCACCCAGGCGACCTGACCGACCAAACGGCGATGGTCGCCAAAGTCCAGTTCGATATTCAGACGATCCGCCATCAGTTCCGCCTTTTTGTTGCGCGCTTGCGGTCAACCCTGCCCGATCCCAGTTCGTCCAGCGTTGCGGCCGCTGGCTTTGGAAACAGGATGTCGAACTCCGTCAGCGCCTCGAGCGCGCTGGCGATTGCCAAAAGGGCGGACAGTGAAACCTCTCCGCTTTGTTCAAACCGCTTGAGCGTCGACAGCGGCACGCCGGATTTGTCGGCCAAGGCCTGTTGTGTCATGTTCTGCGCAAGCCGCAGTCGGCGTGCGGATAGACGAATCCTGTCCTGAGTCGCCTTCGGTGTAGGGAGATCGAAGTTAAGGATCAAAATATTACTCTTTACGTTGCCAATATGCTCCAAAGATCAATATAGTGTTTTTTATAAAAAAATGGAATAGCGAGATGCCGGCCATTCCAACGCACCGCCGAGTCCAGGACATCCAATCAAACCATTCACCACAGTATTTAGTTGGCGCTTTCGGCGGTTCAAAGTGAGATAGAATTTTTGTTCTTGTTTTCAGTTATTTATGATGACCTTTGCTTTTGAACACCGCTCGGGTACTAAATATAGCAGGTACCGCCAAATATTGGTTTTGAAGAAAGTCTTGCCAAAACCCCCCCTTCTTGCGTAAAAAAACGATAAAAACAGCGTTGGCGAAAAACAGCGTTACTGAAAGAGGGCAGACGTGGCTGAATCGATCCACATCAACCAGCTTGTTCGTGAGAACGCTGAAAACCTGGCTGCGGCTTTGGAAAGCCACATGTTGACTGTGTTCGCACCGGATGCGCGCAAAGAGCTGCGCCTGTTCAGCGCCGGAGAAGCCGCCGCACTGCTGGGCATTTCCCCCAGCTTTCTGCGCAAGCTGCATTTCGACGACCGCATTCCCGACGTACACACCACACCCGGTGGGCGCCGCCATTACTCTGCCGAAGACCTGCTGGCCATCCGCAAGGAACTGGAATCGACAGCCAAGTCCACCGGCACTTACATCAAGGGCCGCCAGCAGGGTGACAAAGTGCAAGTGCTGTCTTTCTTGAACTTCAAGGGTGGCTCGGGCAAAACCACCAGCGCGGTCCACACGGCGCAGCGTCTGGCGTTGAAAGGATACCGGGTGCTCGCCGTTGATATCGATCCGCAGGCGTCCTTAACCACTCTGTTCGGCTATCGTCCCGAATACGACTTTCTGCAATCTGGCACGATCTACGACGCCATCCGGTATGAAGACCCCCTGCCCCTCTCCAACATCATCCAGAAAACCTTTTTCACCGGCATTGATCTGGCCCCGGCCGGTTTGATTCTGCAGGAATTCGAACACGAAACACCGCAAGCGTTGCTGAACAACATTCAGCCCGCGTTCTTTTCCCGAATGGCGACAGCCCTGCAAGAGGTTGAGGACAATTACGATGTAATCATCTTCGATTGCCCGCCGCAACTGGGCTATCTGACCATGTCCGCGCTGTGCGCGTCGACCGGGGTGCTGATCACCGTTGTACCAAACATGCTGGACATAGCCTCGATGTCACAGTTCCTGCAAATGAGTGCCGAGCTGCTGGACGTGGTCGCCGAGGCCGGTGCACCGATGGATTTCGACTTTCTGCGGTTTCTGATCAACCGCTATGAACCCAGCGATGGCCCCCAGCAACAGGTTGTCGCGTTCCTGCGGCAGTTGTTCGGAAATGAGGTCATGGTTGCGCCAATGCTTAAATCCACCGCGATTTCCGATGCCGGGCTGACTCAGCAGACGGTCTACGAGGTCGAACGCAGCCAGTTTCACCGCAGCACCTATGATCGTGCGGTGGACTCATTGAATCTTGTCAATGACGAAATCGAGTCATTGCTTCAACATGCATGGAGGCGCTGATGGCACGTAAAGGTGTATTGAAAACCAATCAGAACCAATCCGGCGGGACGACAAAACCTGAAAAACCTCGAATGATGCCGCGCGGAGCCGTTGGTGCTTTGCAGTCTTCCTTATCGAAACTGCAGGAAAACGCGGTACAAGAGATCGACTGCGCCCTGATCGACGACGCCGGTCTGAAAGACCGGTTGGGGATGGACAGCGAGGCACAACGACAATTGGTCGAAAGCCTGCGCATCTACGGACAACAGGTTCCAATCCTGCTGCGCCCCCACGCCAAGGAACCGGGCCGGTTCGAGATCGTCTATGGCCGCCGCCGACTTATGGCGCTGAAGGAGCTTGGCCAGCCGGTCAAGGCGATGGTGCGGCAACTGGACGACCACGCGTTGGTTCTGGCGCAGGGGCAGGAAAACACCGCGCGTCAAGATCTGTCATTTATCGAAAAGGCCAGTTTTTCGGTGCAGCTAAAAGAGGCCGGTTACGACCGTGAAACCATTGCGGCGGCACTGTCGATAGACCAGCCAATGGTGACGCGCATGCTCAAGGTCGGGACGGCGTTCCCCCTACCCTTCCTACGCCAGATCGGGTCTGCGCCCAAAATTGGCCGCGACCGCTGGATGACGCTGGCCGATGCCCTGAAAGACAAAGCCGCTACCAGCCGCGCAAACACGTACATGAACCGCCCGGAGTTTCTGAATCTGGATTCGGATCAGCGGTTTGAGGCGGTTCTAAAACACGTACAGAAGAAACCGAACACCAACAAACCGGCTGCGTTCAAGCCGCGCACCTTACGTGACGCCACAGGTAAGGCACTGGCCGATGTCCGGCTGACAAATCGCGGCGTGACCCTGAACATTCCGTCGCGTACCGCAGATGGCTTTGACGCCTGGTTCGAAACCAATGCCGAGGCCCTGATTACCGAACTTCACGACCGTTGGATAAACAAACGGACGGAAGACTAAGACCACAGAGGAAGCAAACACAGGAGGCACGAGCAGACCACAAAAAAGCCCCCCAGGACAGATGATCCCGGAAGGCCCTTTTCAATCTTAGCACCTTTGAAATAGCCCCTCCGAATCGGTCCTGTCAACTCTGCGTGCTGCGCAGGGCAGGGATTTTTTGTGTTTCGTGAAAAAAAATATGAAACACGCGTCCCAAAGTGACTTTGGACGAGGGATGAGCTTTGCTCCATCGTCTGTCGACAAATGGGAAGTGCTGTCCGCACTGACCACGGCATCAGCGGATTTCGACATCTCTCATCGTACATTGACCGTACTGAAAGCCTTGCTGACATTTCTGCCGGATCGGGACATTCCGATCGAGCCGGGCAGGGCGGTTGTGTTTCCCGCGAACCGCACCCTGTCTGAACGCCTGAACGGGATGCCCGAAAGCACCCTGCGCCGCCATCTGGCACGGCTCGTTCAGCTGGGTCTTGTCAACCGCCACGACAGCCCCAACCGCAAACGCTATGCCCGCAGAGTGGGACAGGGGGTCGAACTGGCTTTCGGCTTCGACTTGTCGCCGCTGAACGGCCATGCCGATCAGATTTTCCTGACCGCTGAACACGCCACTCGCCGTGCTGAACGCATCAGAACTCTGCGTGATCGGATCGCTCTGGCGCGGCAACAGCTGATTGCTCTGAATGACAGTCGCTTTGCCGCGTTGATTGAAAACGCCCGCCTGATCCTGCGTCGCAAATCCTCGGAGCAAGCACTGCAGGATTTGACCCGTGAAATGGAAAACACAGCCAAAGCAGTCCACCAGCCAGAATTGCGAACTATCCAATTGAGCGCCCCTGACAGTCAAAATGAGCGGCACATACAGGATTCATCTGAATCTAAATTTGACTCTGAAGAAGAGATATCTGGCCCGCAAATCCCGGCTGACAAAAAAAACGATAACGGCAATCTCCATATCGTTCTAAATACGTGTACAGAGTTTCAGGACTACTATCCCAAATCCGTCACGGGTTGGGCCGATTTAGTAACAGTAGCTGAGAAACTGTCGCCCATGATTGGGATTGATCCTCCGGTCTTCAACGAAGCGCGAGTCTGCATGGGAGCCGTAGCCGCAGCAACATCCGTCCTCTGCATCCTTGAACGTCTGCAAGACATTCGAAGCCCCGGCGCCTACTTGCGCAAACTGACGCAAAAAGCGCAAGCCGGCACATTTTCATGCATGCCAATGCTGAAAGCCTTGGAAAACAAGAGGAAATCAGGAAATTGTCAGCTGACAACTTGAAAAATAGCGTAATAACAACGGTGTATGGCGTTTTAGAGGCTGATAACTTGATGCGATCCGAATTGTAAGCGCTTTTGTGGTCACTATGAATTGGATTTCAAAAGCTTGCCACTTGCGCAACAGCATTCCTCACGTATCCTGCGTTAAGTTGCAGAGTGATACACGTATTTCTGGTTGTTTACCATCATCCCAAAATGGCAAGCGCGCGCCACGATTGCGTCAGAAAATTTGAAATAAAGACTTATGACCACAGACCATTCTCAAGCCTCGATAGCTGACAAAAATGCGGCCGAACCAATCGATACGATCGCTCCTTGTGCCAGCCTCCAATTTGACATGGCAAAGAAGGTAAACTTCGCCTCAGCTCAGAATGACATCCCCGTTCTCAAGGCGCTGTCGATAACCAATACGACCGAAAGCACGCTGGACAACATCCAAATCACCCTGGCCGCGCAACCGACGGTGTTAAAATCGAAAACCTGGATCATTGACCGGTTGTCCCCGATGGGAAGTATGGAACTTGGTGATCTGGCGACGCCTTTGGACGTTCAGAAGCTGGCCGGTCTCAATGAAACGGAAGTCGGATCTCTGACCCTGACGGCTTCGACGGACGAGGGGCTGTTGACGTCAGAAACCCGACCTCTGGAGCTGCTGGCCCGCGATCAATGGGGCGGGCTGGGTGACATGGACCGGCTACTGGCGGCCTTTGTATCTCCGAATGATCCCGTGGTGGCTGCGATCCTCAAAGAGGCATCTGTATTGTTGGAACGCGGCGGGCATGACGGCTCGCTTGAAGGTTATCAATCCGGTGATCCGCAGCGCGCGTGGATGATCGCCGGCGCAATCTGGTCGGCCGTGACCGGTATGGGGCTGACCTATGCCAACCCGCCTGCGTCGTTCGAAGTTGAGGGGCAGAAAATCCGTGCGCCCGAACGTATTCGCAACGAGGGGTTGGCGACGTGCCTGGACACCTCTTTGCTGTTGGCGGCAGCGTGGGAACAGGCCGGGTTGCATCCGGTTGTCCTGTTCAGTCACAGCCACGCCTGGGTCGGGGTATGGCTCACCAAACGGGACTTTGGGCATGTGACCGAGCCTGACGTGATCACCGTGCGCAAGGCGGCGCAGGCGAAAGAATTCATTCCGGTCGAAACCACGCTGCTGACACAACGCCCGACTGCCGGATTTGAACAGGCTGTTGAGGCCGGGCGGTCCCGTCTGTCAGAGGATCGTGAGCAGGAATTCCTGATGGCCGTTGACATCACCCGAGCACGCTCGGCCCGGATCCGTCCGTTGGCAAGCCATGCGGCAGCTGAAGCAAGTGTTGCCGAGCATATTGAGGCTGCTCCAGCGAAACTGCCGGATCCGATCGATTTTGGCCTGTTGCCTTCCGAAGTGATTGAACAGGTGCCCGACACGCCCAAAGGGCGGATCGAGCGCTGGCAGGCCAAGCTGTTGGACTTGTCGCTGCGTAACCGCTTGCTGAACTTCAAGCCAAGCAAGCAGACAGTGCCCTGCCTGGTGCCCGATGTTGGCGCTCTGGAGGACGCTTTGGCCGCGGACAAGGCGTTCCGCGCCTATCCACTGATGGAGGATGATCCCATTGGCGAGCGTCAGCTGTCGCGGCAGGAACGGGACGAGATCATCGCCAGCGCAACGAAAGATGCGTTCGATCGCGGCCAGATCACGATGCCGCTGGATCGCAAGGATGCTGAGAGCCGAATGCTGGCCCTGTTTCGCAAAGCCAAAAGCGATCTTCAGGAAGGTGGGACAAATACTCTGTTTCTGGCAGCAGGGTTCCTGCGCTGGCAGCGAGAAGGCGAAAAACGAAGCTATCGCGCGCCGCTGCTTCTGATCCCGATCAAGCTGGAACGCAAATCGGCGCGGTCGGACTTTAGAATCCTGCACCATGAAGACGAGGTTCGGTTCAACTCGACCCTGCTGGAATTTCTCAAGCGTGATTTCGACCTGACCCTGCCTGAGCTTGAGGGCGAATTGCCGCGCGACGACAGCGGCATCGACCTGCCGCGTATCTTTGAATGGATGCGCCAGCGGGTGCGCGAAGTGCCGGGGTTCGAAGTTGTGGAAGAGATCGCGATCTCGACCTTTTCATTCTCGAAATACCTGATGTGGAAAGATCTGGTCGAGCGCACCGATCAGTTGCGCAATAACCGGCTGGTGGCGCATCTGGTCGACAACCCGGACAAGACCTTTGAGGGCGGGGCAGGGGAGGCGATCCCGGCCGAACAGATGGATCACCGGCTGGCACCCAAGGATCTGGTGACGCCTCTGCCCGCTGACAGCTCGCAATTGTCAGCCGTCGTTGCAGCGGCTGAGGGACGGGATTTCGTACTGATTGGCCCGCCGGGCACCGGCAAAAGCCAGACCATCGCCAATATCATCTGCCAATGTCTTGCCCATGGTAAAACGGTGCTGTTCGTCGCCGAGAAAGCCGCAGCCTTGGATGTTGTGCAACGCAGGCTTGAGGCGCACGGATTGGGCGACGCGGTGCTTGAACTGCATTCCAACAAGACCGACCGCAAGCGGGTTCTGACGCAGCTTGGCCGGGGATGGGACAGGGCCTCGGCCACCAATGAACAGGACTGGCTGGACATCACCGAGAAGCTGCGGATCAAACGCGACCAGCTCAACACCTATGTGCAGGCGGTTCATGCCAAGGGCGCGCAAGGGTTTTCGGTTTTTGACGCGATTTCATGGACGGCGGGAGCGCCAAAAGGGTTGAAACTGTCCTTTGCGGATAAAGATGCCCATGATCAGCACAGCTTTGACCGGTTGCTTGAGATCACTGGGGAACTTGGCCGTACCTATATAGCTGTAGGTGGTGGCACACCGCTGCCATTGGTCGGTGAGGTGGAATGGTCACATGCCTGGGAAGACCAGATCATTGACCAGGCTAAAACCCTGAGGGCGTGTATCGACCGCGTCATGCGATCATCTTCGGATCTTGCAGGGCAGTTGGCATTGAGCCCGGACCGGACGCTGATTCCGGAACGACGCGCTTTGCTGACCGGTCTGTCGCGCCGTATTGATCCCGACGCGGGCGATCTGCGCATGGTGCCGCGCCTGTCAGAGCGTGACCTGCACGCCGAAGTGGATCAGTTCGAGACCGCGCTTGTTGCGTTCATGGACGCGCAGGACCAATGCAGCGCGTCCTATACCGAAGACAATATGAAACGCTTGCCGCTGGATCAGCTGGATACGGAATGGCGCGCGGGTGAGGCGGGGTTCTGGCCATTTTCCGCCCTGAAAAAGCGCAAGATCCGCAAGCTGCTGCAAACCTATGCCAGCTCGGGACAGGTTGAACCGGGCAGGGATCTGCCAGCGTTGGAAGAAGGCCGCAAACAGCTGGCAGTGCTGCAGGATAGCCCGGTAGCTGATGCCGCCGGTGTAGACCGGTCGCTGCACAGATTGAAGGGGCGTGTGGCTCAGGCGATTTCCTTGCGCGCCACTCTGGCTGGTGTGCAATCCGAGATCACCGACACCGTGGCATTTGGTGCCATTGTCGCTGCGCTGGAGGAAGGGCCCACGGGCGCGTTGCGACAGGCGATGGAAAACTGGCAGGCGGCGGACAACGCATTGAATGCGGCGCTCACCGAGTTCGCGAGGCTTGGCGGCTCAGTGGACACAGACCTGCCCTTGCGCGATTTGATGGAGGGCGTGGACCAGACGCTGGCGCAACGCGCACGGCTTGCGGACTGGACCCGCTGGGTCGCAATTCGGAACAAGGCCAAAGCCGCCGGGCTGACGCCTCTGGTCGATGCAATTGAGGCGGATCAGTTGAAAGGTGATCCGGTCCCCGAATGCCGCCGCGCATATGCCCGATGGTGGTTGCCTTTGGCGATGGATGCCTCGGACCCGCTGCGCCAGTTCGCTCATTGGGAGCACGAGGATATCGTTGCGGCCTTCCGTAAGCTGGATGACGAGGTTGCCGAACATGCCCCACGGGAAGTCATGCGGCGCATTCATCACCGTCTGCCTGCACGGGACGGAGTGCCCAGAAAATCGGAACTGGGCGTGTTGCGGCATCAGTTGGGGCTGAAACGCCCGTCGATGGCGATCCGGCCTCTGCTGGAGAATCTGGGCGACGTTCTCCCCAAACTGGCCCCTTGCGTGCTGATGTCGCCGCTGTCGATCGCGCAGTATCTTCCCGCAGGGCAGGCAACGTTCGACGTAGTGATTTTTGACGAAGCCTCGCAGATTACCACGTGGGACGCCATTGGTGCCATTGCGCGGGCGAAACAGTCGATCATTGTAGGTGATCCCAAGCAGTTGCCGCCGACGAACTTCTTTGGCCGCAGCGACGAGGCCGAGGATGACGCCGAAGGGATGATTGGCGACATGCCTTCGATTCTGGATGAGGTGGCAACCGCAGGCATTCCGACGCGGAGGCTGGATTGGCACTATCGCAGCCGTGATGAGGCGCTGATCGCGTTCTCGAACCATTTCTACTACGACGGAGGCCTTGTCACCTTTCCTGCACCAAGCACGGGCAGTGACGCTGTGAAATTCCACAAGATCGAAGGCACATATGCTCGCGGGGCAGGGCGCACCAACGCGGATGAAGCAAAGGCGATTGTCGCGCTGATCCGACGGCGCCTGACTGCCTGGCTGGCCCTCCCCGAGGAGGACCGGCAGACGCTGGGCGTGATCACTTTCAACGCACAGCAACAAGGGTTGATCCTTGATCTGCTGGATAAGGTGCGGCGTGAAGCACCCGAGCTTGAATGGTTCTTTGCGGAAGAGCGTGAAGAGCCGGTGATCGTGAAAAATCTCGAGAATATTCAAGGGGATGAGCGTGACGTGATGCTGTTTTCGATCACTTTTGCGCCCGACCTTGCGGGTAAACTGTCGATGAATTTCGGTGCGCTGAATGCGGATGGCGGCGAAAAGCGTCTGAACGTTGCAGTCACGCGGGCCCGGTGCGAGTTGCATGTGTTCGCCTCGCTGACCCATGATCAAATCGATCTGTCGCGCACCCGTGCAACCGGGGTGCGTGATTTGAAAACTTTTCTGGACTATGCCGAACGCGGCTCGGTTGCGCTGGCCGCGCGCGAGGAAGGATCGCTTGGACCGGCTGAAAACCCGTTTGAAGAGGCTATTGCCGAGGCGTTCCGCGCTAAAGGCTGGGAGGTGCGAACCCAGATCGGTGTCTCAGGCTTCCGCATAGATCTTGGAATTGTGAACCCGGATCGGGCAGGGGCCTATCTGGCCGGGATCGAATGTGACGGGGCCACCTATCACAGCTCTGCCACAGCGCGTGATCGGGATAAGGTGCGTCAGGCAGTGCTGGAAGGTTTGGGTTGGACGATCCTGCGCATCTGGTCGACCGACTGGTTCCGCGACCCGGCGGCGGTGGTTGAGCGATTACATGAAAGATTGGAAGCACTGCTGGAAGAAGACCGTGCGGCGCGGCAGGTATCAGAACTTGAAGCAGCGCAAGAAGATCTGCCAGAAATGCGGGCCTTGCCCGCGCCCGAGCCGCTTCAGGCCGACAGCGTGCCGCCGGAACCCGCGCCGGAAGAGGTTGATGGGTCTCAGACTTTCGCCTCGAGGGTTCAAGCGCCCGAGTTGCACAAAGATGACGGGCCAAAGGCTGACCCGGACCGTTTTTTCGATCTTGGGTATATGGGGATTCTGCGGCAGATCGTTCACGAGGTTTTGGTCGATCAAGCCCCGATGCCGCTGCGCAATCTGGGTCGCGAGGTCGCAAACCGCCACGGGTGGCAGCGCACCGGGCGCCGGATCATGGAAAGGGTGGAACACGCGCTTGGGGCAGCTGAGTTGCATGATGAGTTCGGCACTCCGTTTGTCTGGCTGGCAGGCACCTATCAGGATCGAATTCCGTATCGCGGGCTGGAAAACCGCGCCATCCGCGATGTGTCCCGCACGGAGGTCGCGGCTCTTCTGGATGAGATCGGCACGGACCTGAAAGCCTCAGAGGATCCAGCGGGGGATTTGGCCCGCCACCTTGGCCTGTCGCGGGTTAGCGGGTCAGCGCGTCAACGGATTGAGGAGATCATTCGGTGGTACGAGGACCATACGGGCAGTGGAGGTTCTGCACACAGCTGACGTTCATCTGGATTTACCGCTGAAATCTCTGGCGCAGCGCGATCCGGAAATGCGTGAACGCATACAGACCGTTAGCCGCGCCGCTTTTGTTAGGATTGTTGACGCGTCCATTGCCAAAGAGGTGGCCGCCCTGTTGATTGCAGGAGACCTGTTTGACGGGGCTGAGCGCAGCGCCCGCACGGCGGCTTTTCAAGTGATATAGTTGGAGCTCCAGCGCGGATGCGGAACAGGTTGTTTTTCATCAGAATCGGGCGGAAACCGGAAGTTCGCCACGGGTGCAAATGCGCCAATAGCGATCTGTCGAACCGGACATTCGGCCCGCCTTTCCAGATCGGCGCGAGCATGGTCGACGCGGATGAGGGAATGTCTCCCGGCGTGAGCATAACTCGGCACTCTTTTGAAGCCATCAAAGCGGGTTTGTTGAACTTTTTTGAAGAAGCTCGATCGGCTGATCTTTGACGGCCTATCTCGGTGCCAATCTGTTCCGGAGATGTTGCCGTAAGTCATTGACTTTGGTACATTCATTCTGCGGGAGGCCCACAAATGAACCCTGATGAATTGATTGAGAAACTTACGGAACTCCGTCCGGGGCTGAAGGATCACCTCGACCGGAATGCACCCAAGAGAAACCTGGCGCTTGCATTGCACGCAGCGCGCAAGACAGCCGGGATGACACGAGAGCAGGTGGCGGAGCGCTCTGGTTTGTCGCTGGCTGACATTGATGGCCTGGAGGCACCATCAGGGAGCTTTCCGGACAGGTCGACCGTGACGCGCTTTATGGCCGTGTGCCGATAGTGGTGATCATGTTCAAAGGTTACAGGGCTGTACCCCATGTCTGATTTGGACGCCGATGAATTCATGGAAAAGATGGCGAAACCAGGGGCGGAAGAGGAAGCTTTCTTCGCAAGACGCCGGGCGCTTGGCCTGGGTGTTGGGGTTGACGCAGAAGGAAAGCCTGCCGGGTCGAAAAGCCTCATCTTCATCGATTTTGAGGCCTCGTCCCTGAGCTCAGAAAGCTGGCCCATTGAAGTGGGTATCGCCCGACTCAAAGATCGGCGCGTGGTAGTCGAGAGCAAACTGGTTCGACCACACGAAACCTGGCCCCTCGACGATTGGTCGGACAAAAGCGCTGCTGTGCACAACGTTCCCTTCTCCGAACTGGAGACTGCGATGCCTGCCGATGAGGTTGCGCATTGGCTGATTGAGCGTGTTGGAGACAACATTCTTGTGAGTGACTGCCCCGGGTTCGATCAGCGTTGGCTCGAGCGGCTCTTGGGCACAGTCAACGAGTCCGTGAGACTGGAGATTCAGGACTTCGACCGGATAGCGTGGATTGCGTTTTCGCGGGAAGAGGGCGTTCTCGCGCCTGGTCGAATTGGTCGGGTGTATAAGACCAAGACCAATCGAGGCACGACCCATCGCGCCGGTGCGGATGCAGCCGACTTAGCGTATGCATTCCGATCCGGGCTGCCCAAGACGGCGTCACCGGATTTCCTGGCCCCGATGTCCGAAGAAGATTTGCACCTTTGGGAAGGTGGCGATCAGGAAAACGGAGTATGAGAAGCGGTTCGTAGCTTACCATCTCCTGCCGCGTAGACAGGTTTGATGGTCGATTTCAATGCTGACGCATTGCTCATGTGGTTTTGACCGCTCGAATGAATGAGTTGCTGGAACATCGAAAGCTCGGAGAAACTGAAACCGCCCCGAGTATCTAAGCGACGCCAATTTCTCACCAACTTTCGAAGGTGCAACTGCGTCACTGACCTGTGCTTTCTGCACGATCTCAAACGGGTGATATTTGTCCCTCGTCGCTCTCATTTGGTCCGCGTGTCTACGATGGCACCCGGACAAAATGAGCCGATCGAGGTTCAATGAAATCTGGTTGCCTTCAACAAAAGAAGGAAGCCATCATGCCCAACACTCCCGCCTGCGAACGTTTTTCTATCGGCGATCTTGTCGCGTTTGATTTTCCTTTCAGCGACGGTGGTGCAAAGACCCGCGTCTGTCTGATTGTCGCTGAAGATCCGGATCTGAAGGAAGTAGTTGTCGCTTATGGGACAACGAACCTGCATCTCAATCGTGATCAAAGACACGCTGTGATCCTGAAAATGCGGTCGGATTGGTCGGCGGCGGGCCTGCATCGGGCAACCCGGTTCCAGGTGGATCGCCGCATTCGCGTTTCAATGGATGATATGCGGTTCAAGCAGAACCGATCCCTGGGAACCGCTAAAGTCGGCCGGTTGCTTCCAAGCCGGATCCAGCAACTGATGACATGCTACAGCCGTTTGAAACCTGTTTCTTGCGCTCAGGAGCGACTGGGTATCCATCCGAAACCACAGGTGCACAACGGCCGCTGCTCGTTTCTCGGCCGCCGGCCTTTACGGCACAACGTGAATTCTGCCGCTGCCTGATTTTAGGCTTCCCGGAACGCGGTGGGCACCAAAGGAGCCAACTCAAGCCCGCCCCCGGGGCGTTCCGGCTAACGCCCTCACACACATTCAACAGGAATGAGAAATGAAGAAAAGCAAAGAGACTCAAACAGACGGGTGCGCGCCCAATAATCGTGCGGATGTTGGCGGAGATGAAAGCTACAGGAAAGGGGTCGAAGATCTAATCGAGCGCGACCGCCAAGTGACCGAGGCGCGTGCAGAAAAACTTCGGATTCTGCACGATATAGTCAAAGACACGTTCGATGCCGCGGTCCTGTTCGGGCAGCACTATAGTGGAAGGCTTGATACGATTTGTTCTTTCTCGGTGTTTCATGATGACCGCGACGCCCGAGCCGCCGTGAAGGCCTTCGTGAAGGATGCGCTGCCCCGAATTGGCGTTGCGATTATTTGGGAGGGCAGGGATGTCATGGACATTCCGCTCCGCAAGGACAGGGCGACGGCGCATGAGAAAATCAAGATGTGGGGAATCCTGAGCCCATGCGCGCGCCAATTGAGTGGCGGAGATACCCGGTGACTTACCTGTTCATCTGCTCGGCTTCGTGTTTTCGAGCGAGCTCGAGAAAACTGCTGATATCCTTCACTGTCGGACGTGGTCGGTCTGGCAGATGACGTTTGCAGTGGGCCTCGGATACCCGGCTGTGCTGCTGCTCAGATGTGGCCCAGACCGGAACGTGATAGGCACCGCCCGGCGCAATCGTTTTAGGGCGGCAATCGGAAACCTTGTCAAACGTCCCTGTCAGCAACAGGGTGGTCGCGTAGGGCAAGCGGGGTGTCAACTCGGGTGTCGATGTCATGGTTTTGCCTTCAACGTTCATCACGGTCAGGGTTTCGGACGTCAGGTAGGCTTGTCCCATCAAGAGCTGGTGGTGGTATAGCTCAGACATTCTCTGAACGGCGTCACCGGTACTGCACAACAACGCCTGTTGGGCGTCATTTTCAAAACCAGCAAGCTTTTTGCGAAAATCATTTGGCAGGTCGTCTGCCTCGATCCGAAGAAACCGCGTGCCATCCCAGACAACGACGGCGTCAAAAACGAAGCGGCTCAATTCAAATGGTGCATCTGTGAACACGTAGGAGACAGCACGAATGGAGGTGTTGGTGTCTGGCCAGTCGGCAAAGAGCTGCATCAGCCTGGCGCGCCATTGCACTTGCTGTGTCCGATCGGATGACGGTTTCGGGAGGCTGTCGTTCGCGTAGCAAAGTATGCCGTGCCCGCTTTGTGCTTGCGGGATGAGGTTGGTCAGTTCGGTGTCTTTGGAAGGCATAGTGGTCCCATATTGATGCGTCACACGCGCCTTCGCACCCAGGAAAACCGGATCGCGTCAGGCTGCTGTGGAGGCAACATGGGAACATGTTGGAGTTTTGGTAAATCGCTGACCCGAAAAGCATGGCAGGTAGGGCAGGGCGGGATGCATCTGGGAAGCCCAGCGGCCCTACTCTTGTCCGTTTCATGATCTTCGATACCAAGTGCATCCAAGTGGGTGCACGGGTTGTGCTGCGTTGTTGTCTTTTGCTTCCCGAAACTTGGGACTGGCCACGGAGACCAGACTTTGGGTTTACGGAAATTTCAAAAAACTCTCAAACCCCGTTTCTCAAAATTGGGCGTTGAATGAACCTTATGAGCGTCCGCGGCATTCCGTGAGATCGTTCCTGGGCCGTCGGCGGGCAATGACACCTATACAACAAGAAAGACAAGACTATGGGCAAGAGATACGTCAGCAAGGTTCTTCTGTTTGACGAGCAGGATCTGATGAGTGAGGAGCCGGAGGACTTTCGCCATTTTACCGATCAGGTGTACAGCACCCTCAATAGCGTAGCCGTTGGAAAGGAAATGCAATTCTCGGCATTGCTCGGTGTCTGCTCAGAGCGATACAACCGATCTGAACAGTGGAATTTCGACATTGAAAGCGGTTGGATTTCACAACACAAAAATTGGTCGCAAACTGTTCGGTCAATCGCCCTTTGGCTGGGGAATGTCAACCACTGCTATCTGGATGACCTTCTGGTTACCAATGACCTCCTGTGCTTTATGTCTCGTGTTTCTGGCCAGATCGCAAACAAACTCGAGTACGGAAACGATTGCTCTGCCATCCTCATGGCGCGGTCTCTGGAAAACTTGCCTGCGGCTGGTCTGCCCTGCTTTCGCCCCAAATCGGAGCTCTGTGCAGGAGGCAATGATTGTGCGCATGATATGCGGGCTAAGAACCTCGGGCCCGGGCGGCGAGTTATCGTGGAGGTTGCGTATGAACTGGATCAGATGCGGTAATACCCTCAAATTGCTCGTTTAACTCCAAAGAGTCGAATACCCTTATGCGCCGGATGAACCTGATCCGGCGCAATTCAGTTGGAAACTGAAAAACCGACCCTCATAGCACATTCGCCGTTTGGCATTGCAGCTCTTTTGAGTGAGAGCGGCAACGCCAAAGGCAACTGCTTCTTCAAATTGAAACCTACAATCCCAATCGCACGTGAGGAGCGGTTGCACTTGGACCTGTGGCATCCCGCCCCAGGCAATAAAGGGAGAACAATATGTTCTATTCCTCAAAGACCGAAACCGGTCTGCTCCAGTGCATCGCCAGCGCAGTGGAGGCCGGTCAATGAGCGTTTTCGACGATCCCCTTCATAAGGCGCTTTATACAGCGCTGAACGCTACAGACACCGCCAAGAATGCTGTGTTTGACATAACTTCGGGTTCCGATTGTCCGGAGATGCTGCACGCGGTTGCGGAACGTTTCTTCGAAGCCGACGACGGCGATCTGATCGCTGTAAATTTGATAGAAGATGTCGGATTACTGATGAGGATGCTACACGACGCTGCCGCAGCTGAGACGCAACAGGGGTATGTCGCGGACGAGCATTGCATGTCCGGAGGTGGCTACGAGGTCACGCATCTTTCGGATCTGGGCCAGCAATTCGAAACCGCACGGGAGGCAGTCGCGGCACTGTATGCCGCGCTTTATGAAGTGAACCTTCATTTGCGGGCCGATCGCCTATCCGTGACACTACGCGCATAAAAAAATGGGGCGGCAGTCTCGCCCCTTCCTTGATCCAACTGTGTTGACGGACGTCAGACGGTTTTTGCCTGTGCGTCATAATGCTGTCCCAACAGAGCCTCGCTGAATTCTCCAGTTTCCACCGCTATTCGTCAGAACTCCGCTGTCCAATGTTGCACTTCGGAGAAATTCAAATTCGAGACCAAACCTACTTTTGCGACTCTTTCGCGATAACGGTTGTTACAGAGCGCGTCTTCCTGCTTCTTGTAACCGCTATCGCACCCAAAACTAAAGCGCAGGCGACGGCCTGGGGCGTTGTGATCGCTTCGCCAAAAGCCAGAAAACCAACTGCAAACATCGTAGGCAATTCTATGCTTCCGACGACCGCAGTTTGAGATGCGCCGATCAACGGCGAGCAGATCGTGTATATGAGCTGCGGAACAAGCGCAGTGACCAGGCCAATTCCGACGATCAAGATCCAGTCGGACTGCCCCTCCGGCAGCAATTTGGCAACGTCGGCACTCACCATCAACGGCAATAGACCGAGAACCGATCCCAAGGAAACGGAGGCTATGCGTGCAAGGGGCGCGATCCGGGACAGCCTGTGGACCAGGACACATATACCAAAGCCAAAGCCGAACGGGGCCGCCAGAGACATCAAAATTGTAGGTATTTGTTGTAGAGGCACGGATGCGGGTGAGCCAGCTATGATCGCCGCCAACGTAATAAGGCCCGAGGCAAGCAAGGCGCGCCTCGTAGGTGCATCGGAGAAAAAAGCCCATGCAATGATTAGCGTGAAAACTGGATAGGTCATATAGAGTACGCCCACTGTCGATGCGGGCAATGTCTCCAGCGCCATCACATATCCAATCCAGCCAAGCCCCATCACCGCTCCTGCCGAAAGCCCCCAACAAATCTCGCGCCACGCTTTTCGGTGCAATATGAGAACGGGCAGCAGCAGTATTGCCGCGACGATGTAGCGATAGAATGCGACAGCATAAGGCGCGACGCCTTGCTCGGTCAGCCCCCGACTGAAGTAGGGAACCAGCCCGAAACAAATTGACGCGAAAAGTACGCCAACAACCGCAAGCGCATAGGGAATAGCTGGTCCAGATTGTGTGGATGTTGTTGCCATGCGTAAGGGCTAACACATATAAGCGAATATTGTAGCAGAGATTCATCGAGTGGCCGCTTCGTCCGGCGCTCCCTTCATGTAAGTGAGTGTTCTCATTAAACACTCAGGTCATCCTTCGACATTCGCTGAAAGTGCTTGAGTTCGCCCCAGATGCGTTCGGCAGTTTCCTTTTTGGGGTCACTTTGGGTGAGAAAAGCCACGGCCTCAGTTCGTGCGTATCGGGCCGCTCGTTTTATCTCGGCGAAGACAATGCCTGAGCCGGTCTGAGGGGTCGTAGATGCGAAGTCGGCAAGTTTATGTGTTCGTTTGTCGCGTTTCAGGAAAGTGCGCGTGACTTCCACACTCGAAAACACCCTCGGCGCACCATCGGCCAGACCCTGCGGCGACACCCGGATCGCGCCGCGTGTAAGCAAGCCATCTGTTATTGCGGCATCGAGGCGGCCGGGTGTCAGCTCTTGCCAGGACACCAGCCTGTCCACCGGGATACTCGGGATCGGGATGTTGCAGCCGATGATCACCTTCTTTGGATATTCCGCCCTCGCCAGACGCAGCCTTTCGATCAGCTGGCGCGTCGACAGCTCTCGGCTTTGCAACTGCAACCGGCGCACGCGTTGATCCGGGTGGCACGGCACCAGAACGGCTTTCGATGAGCCATCAGTCAACTCGTAAGAAACCGGTTCTTCGGGCATGCGCAATTGGCCCATTGAGTCCGGGGTCAGCAGATTTAATGGGTTTCCGGGTGCGTCTCCCCAAAGAGCGCGAGTTTGGTCTTCGAGCGCAGAAACCGGGAGTTCTTCCCGCCCGATCACGATAACGGTAGAACAATTCTGGTAAGGATTGGAGCCGAGGGCTCGGCCACCGAACCAGAGCCATTGCGCGCCGTGCAGCTTGGTGCTCAGCATGAACCGCGACACTTCATTGTCTGACATACCATCGAAACAATGACCTGCATCCTCGAAGAAAGCCCGTACGGCCTTCCGTGTAGCGCCAACAAGGACGCCAGCTTTTTTGTCGAGGCGGTCGTTCAGAACCTCCCGCGCGATAATCCGCCGCCAGCTCTCGCGCAGACCGGAATTCCTCAGAAGGCTTCCATTCGTCATTCTGCGGTCATGCAGCTGTGTCACAACGGCGTTTGGGCGCAGCGTGACGTCATGAACCTTGCGGATATCACATTCAAGCGCGGACAGGATGCCGACGTCAGCATCTGCATCGAGAACCAACATGGGTTCCTTATGCCTGAGGGGTTTTCGACGCAGCACGCGGATGATGTACTTGTCGTTCTCGACAATCAGCCTTAAACGCTCAGTTGTGCATAGGCCCGCTGCCTTAGCATCGGCCAGCGTCCGCCAAAGCGCAGCGAACCAGGAAACATGCCGGTGGTTCTGTTCCGCCTTTCCAAGCAATTTGGCCTGATAC
>NZ_JBXWSM010000017.1:0-70407 GCF_059613405.1 Ruegeria sp. BHSA118 | reverse complement strand
CTACGGGGCGACGGGAAGGATGGAAGGGTGTTGCCCGCCGAACTGGTGGGAAAATACTTTACGACACTTTCGAGTGATTGAGCAAAGACATGGCACGCGCGACATCGCGGGTCTGCGTGCCGCCAACGATCGTGGCCAGAATCTTTCCGAGATCAGGCTGCGAGGCCGGCGTGCAGCCAAAGCGGTCGCAGGTTTGCGCGTAATCCACCGCTGTGCGTAGTTCGAACATTCTTGCCTGCTGTTTGCGTGCGGTTTCCAGAGCCTCGGTGAACAGATCATCCGCGGCAGTGTCCATGGACCGCACCAACGCCTGTATCCGATCCGTCTCGGGCTGAGCCCACGCTTCATTGGTCAGAACCTGCTGTTCACGGGCTTCATCCAGCAGGCGCTGAGCCGCCTTCGGGTCGTTCGCCTTCAATGACGCTTCGGCAAGGGCCGTCAGGAACACCGGCTTGTAGTTCCCGGCCCCGCTGGCCCACCAGGCTTCGGACGCCTTGCGCATTGCTCGGATCGTTTCCGGGCCTGGCTTGATCTGCGCGTCCGCCCAACACCGCCAGACATTCGCCGTCAGTATCATGAAGGGGAAGGTGTGTTTGGTCGCCAGTTCCTCAAGCCGCGCGGCAACGTCGTAAACCTGTTCAGGTTCTCGCCGCAACAGGTGCAGCATGCACAGATATGTCAGCGTCTGTGCCAGACTATGAGCGTGATTGAGTTTCTGCGCCGCCGAGATCGCCTGGTGCTGGATCTCGAGCGCGCGGTCAGGTTCTCCGCGCAACCAGACCGTTATGCTTAAAAAGCATGATGTAATGGCGGCATGATCCGTGCCGTAGACATAGGCAAGACGGCTGTGCTGCTGAGGATCATACAAGTGCAACGCTTGCCGCAGATGTTCATAGGCGGCGTCCTGCTGTCCGATATGCAACAAGACGGCACCCATGGCCCGATGGGCAATCATTGTGTGGTGTGTTTCGTCGGTCAGTTTTGACAGTTCCAGCAACTGCGCCGCGACGTCCCTAGCAAGGTCGTATTCACCGCGGACCAGATGATACGCATAGAGACCATTGAGCACAGGGAACAATTGTTCGGTTTCGCCCAGCCGATTGCACAGGTCGCGGATCCGGGCATACACCGCCCCCGTTTCATCGGCCGCGATGCCAGCGGTCGAGCGCAGAACGCCGGCCCGCAATGTCTGGATCTTGGTTTCCATACGGTCGCGGTCAACCGAGTCTTCCTGCTGTTCAAGCAATGCCAACGCACGCCCCAACTGAGTGGCTGCTTCAATCCCGGCCGAGCGTTCAACGGCACGTTGCCCGGCCAGATACCAGTGTTCAATCGCTTCGTCCGGCATATCTGCCATCGTGTAGTGATGAGCCAGAATTTCCGGACCGGCAGAGTTTTCGTGCAACGAGGCAGAGTTCAGTGCTTGGACCACACGCGCATGCAGCGTTCGCCTTTCGCGTTTCAACAGACTGTTGTAAGCGGTGTCGCGAATGAGTGCGTGACGGTAACTGAACGTTTCCTCGGGCTCTGAGTCTGAAACGATCACGATCCCGGCATCCACCAGCAAATCCAGACCGGAACGCAACGCCCTTTTATCAAAACGGGAAACGTTTGCAATCATCGGATAAGAGAATTGCGGGCCAATGACAGCGCCGATCTGTGCCACTTCCTTGGCCGAACTCAGGCGATCTAGACGAGCCATCAACGCGTCATGCAGTGTTTTCGGCACAGTTGGTGATGGCGTGGACCGGTCCATCGTATAGGCGTCGGCGCGTTCGGTCAGAAGATCGGATTCCAGCAAATCCTTCGTCACCTCTTCTACGAACAGCGGAACACCGTTGGATCTGGCGGCAATCAGGCGGTGAACTTCGTCCGGGACAGTTTTACCCTTGGCAACATCGTTCACGATCTCTTTGACCTGCGCGAAGTCCAGTTGTTGAAGCGCGACGTGCATCAGGTTGTGCGATTGTGGCCAGCCCGGATCAAAGCCAGTTCGATAACTCATGACCATCAGCAGGCGCGCGTTCTCTATCCGGGTTACAAGCTGATCAAGCAGAGTCTTTGTCGTTGGATCGATCCAATGTGCATCTTCAAACAGCAAGAGGGTCGGGGTTTCCTGCGCCAGGCCGATCACATGGGTGACCAGCATGTCCAGCGTCTGCTTCATGATTTGCTCAGGGGTCAGATCCAGCGGGCCAAGCCTGTCTTCAAACGGGACCGACAACAGTGCCGCAGCCAGTTTCAGTGACCCTTCGGAAGGATCGCCCAGAACGCTGTGGATCTTGTTCAATTTTTCGTCCGCACTGTCACTGGCCAGCACTTCGGCCGCGTTTTCAAGCTGGCGAATGATCGGGTACAACGCGCTTGCGTCGTGAAAGGGTGAACACTGAAATCGAAGCTGTCGGTGTTTTGCGTCCGGGATCGTGCGGCGAAGCTCTTCGATCAGCCTGGATTTTCCTATGCCCGCCTCGCCCGAGACCAGAACCACCTGACCTTGACGCTCGCGGGCCAGCCTCCACTTGCTTTGAAGGGTTTCATGCTCCTGCGTGCGCCCGACCAACGAACTCATCCGGGCGTCGTCTGCCGCAAGGAAGCGGCTGAGAGTCTGGCGCGTGCCGGTGACCTGCCAGGCTTCGACCTCTTTGGCAAAGCCTTTCAATTGAAACGTGCCCCGGCGCACATATTCGAACGTATCACCCGCCAATTCCCGTGTCGTCGGCGCGACGATCATTGTCCCCGGATCAGCCATCGATTGAAGCCGTGCGGCCAGGTTCGGGGTCTCGCCCATGGCGGTGCCATCCTCGAACATCTTCTCTCCACGCAGGTCACCGACGACAACCAGGCCGGTCGCGATCCCTATGCGGACTTCAAGATGTGCATGCGTGCGGATTTCCGGAATTTCGCGAACAATCCGAAGACCTGCATGAATGGCGCGTTCCGGGTCGTCTTCATGCGCATGCGGAAAACCAAAAAACACCATGATGCCGTCGCCATAATAACTGGCGATATGCCCGTCAAAAGCGGCGACCGCAGCGGCGCAGGTCTCTTTGAACAGCCTCAGAACCTCGGCCAGATCTTCAGGATCCAGCTTTTGCGATATCGCCGTTGACCCAACAAGATCGATGAACATGACCGTCAGCTGTCTGCGCTCTGCAATGATGTTGGGTTCCTGATGCGTGCGATGTGATCCCGCAGGCCGTCCGGTTTCATCCCGTATTGCTTTCAGAAAGCGGCGCCTGGGTCCAAGGGGCAGGCCGATCGTGACAAGGTCATCGTCGCTCAGTTCCGCCAGATCACCCAGTTCGACCTCGTGCCGGGAGAAGGCATCGACATATTTGGACAAGCCGTTTCGGATCAGCCATTCATCTATGTCAGCCATTTGACCACCATGCATGGCCGCGACAAGGCGGATCCAAGCATTCCCCATTTCACTTTGGTCACAGTGACCAACCCCGGACAAAGCCCGGGAAAACACAGCTCTATCAAGGACGACCCGCGAATTCCGGTCAAGTGTTCAAATTGAGGGTCGGGAAATTTCCATGCACGAAACGGTATTGGATCCTGCCACCTCTATTCGTCGGTCCGAAAATCGATGTGAATGTGATTGCCGTCCGGATCCCAGACGTTCAACTGAACCGTGTCGATCGCCGTCAGTTCCACACGGCGATAAGAGACGCCATTTGCTCCGAGATGCGCTTCGAACCGTGCCAACCCTGTCGCCGAAAAAGCGAAATGCTCAAGCTTCAGGTCTGCGTCCGAACCCGTGGCCTCGGCCTCGACACCGACCAGATGCACGAAGGCGTGTTCTTCGACGTAAAGCCAGGCGCCGGGAAAGGGGAAGGGCGGGCGCGGGCCGACCCGCATCCCCAGCACGTTGCAGTACCATTCGATCATCTCCTCCAAACGCGTGGTGCGCAGATTGACATGATCCAGTGACGTGATCCCCATGGCCTAGCCTCGGGTCCATTTGATCGAACATCCCATTGATGGAATCTGGTCTTGGGGGCCTTGCCCGGTCTCGGCAATTTGCAGCATCGCATTGACCAGTTCTGGTTCGCGCTTGCCTGTCTGGCCGCGGCCCAGATTGTCCAGACGGCCCCGGTACTGCAATTTTCCATCCGCATTCAATCCGAAGAAATCGGGGGTGCAGACAGCACCATAAGCCTTTCCTACGGATTGATCCTCGTCCACGAGATATGGAAAGTTGAAGCCGTTCTGCCGTGCGAATTCCAACATGTTTGGCGGCGAATCTTCGGCGTAATCGCGATAGTCGTTCGACATGACCGCCAACACGCCGATCCCTTTGGACATCAGTAGGTCCGTGTCCTGCGCAAGCCGGTCCGTGATCGTTTTGACATAGGGGCAATGATTGCAGATGAAGGCGATCAGCAACCCGTTTTGCAGGTGATCGGACATCGTGAACGCCCGACCGTTCGGGTCTTTGAGCGTGAAGTCCGGGGCTTTCCAACCGAAATCGCAGATCGGAGTGTCGAGCAGCATGATTGTCCTTTGATGTGACCAGTTGGCATGTTCAGGCCAGCTTAGCTTACGGGCGCAGATAAGTAGAGCGTGATTTCCAGCACCATGTTTGCGACGGAATGCGCCTGCAAACGCCTCTGGTTCAGATCAGCAGCGTTGACAGGCTTGGGTAATAGCTGAGCAGAAGCAACACCAATGTTACCGCGATCAGGAAAGGCCAAAGCGATTTCAGGATTGAACCGGGCGAGGTCCCGCTCATGGATGAGGCGATGTACAATCCGATCCCGACCGGGGGCGTCAGCAGCCCAAGCACAAGGTTCAGGCAGGCAACGATGCCGAACTGATAGGGGCTGATGTCGTATGAACCGGTTGCAATCGGCAGCAGGATCGGAGTGATCAGGATGATCGCGGCGATGCCATCGATCACCATTCCAACCAGCAAAAGCGCAAGGTTCACGATCAGCAGGAACACGAACGGGTCCGAGGTGACCGAGGTGATCAACCCTGCCAGTTGCTGTGGTATTTCCTCATAGATGATGACCCAGCCGAACACGCTGGCGGCCGCGATCATGAACAGGATCATCGACGCATTGGCCGCGGTGCGTTTGAACATCTGTGCCAGGTTGCTCGGCTTCAGGTCCCCGTAAGCCAACCAGCCCACCAGAAACGCGATCAGGGACGCGATTGCGGCGGATTCAGTCGGTGTGGCGATCCCGAACAGAATACCGCCTATGATC
The DNA here is from genome assembly GCF_059613405.1 of Ruegeria sp. BHSA118. Lineage (NCBI taxonomy): Bacteria > Pseudomonadati > Pseudomonadota > Alphaproteobacteria > Rhodobacterales > Roseobacteraceae > Ruegeria > Ruegeria sp. BHSA118. The sequence continues at coordinate 65,191 of NZ_JBXWSM010000017.1, read as the reverse complement.
GACATCGGGATCAGCAGGGCAGGGGCCGCGCTGATCAAGGCCTGGACGGCTTCGGCACGCGTCATCCAATGCCCTTTCGGAAAGTTCTGCCACCACCCGATCAGGGTGATGACCGATGCAAAAGCCCCGGCAAGGATCAAACCGGGCAGGATTCCTGCAATGAACATGTCACCAATCGGGATCTGAGCCAGAACACCGAAGATGACAAACATCATCGACGGCGGGATGACCGGAGCCAGCAGCCCGCCTGCGGCCGTCGTGGCAGCGGCGAAACCCTTGTCATAGCCCTCCTCCTCCATCGCGGGGACCATGGCGCGCGACATCACCGCGATCTGCGCCGTTGCAGACCCGATGATCGCCGCCATGAACATGTTGGCCAGCAAGTTGATATAGGCCAGCCCGCCGCGAAACCCGCCGACGAACACCCGCGCCAGCGCGACAAGGCGCCGGGTCATACCGCCTTCGTTCATCAACTCTCCGGTCAACATGAACAGTGGGATTGCCAAAAGGCCGTAATTCTCAAGACCGCCGAACATTTTCTGCGCGAAGCTGTCATAAAGAACCGTGTTGCCGCTTTCCCAGATGTACCATATGGCCGTGATCGCCAGCACGATCGCCACGGGCACGGACAGAAGTAAAGTGGCCAGAAAGACGATGGGGCTCATGGCTGTTCCCCTTTGCCCGGGGCGCTCAGCAGATGCATGGTCGAATGCAGCGTCGCGCCCAGTGCGAAAAGCCACATCACCAACCAGAACAGGTACTTTGGCAGGCCCAGGGTCAGCGTTGGCTCGGCATAGATGAAATTGAATGTCTGACCTTGAAACGCCGCCACGTCAAATCCGCTGCTGGCGATGTCCAGCGGAAGGAACCAGCGCCAGCAGAACCACAGCATTGCAAGGGAAAATACAAACACGACCACGTCCACACCCTTGCGGATCAACGGTTTCGCGCGTTCGGGCACGTTGTCGGAAACGATGGAGATCGACACCGAACTGCGATGGTGCAATGCGGAAGACGCGCCCAGAAAGGTCATCCAGACCATCGCGTAGATCGCCAGTTCGTCAACCCAGAACAGGGCGTTGCCCGCCGTTCGCGTCACGACATTCAACAAAATCAGAACCGTAATGCAGACTGCCAGAAAGGCAGCGCACCACAACTCGACCTGCGCCAAGCCTGCCGACAGCCGATACAACATCGCTGTTCTCCCGTGAAAAAGGGCGCAGGATCGAGCTGCGCCCCTTTCGTCATGCCGTTTTCGTTATTTTGTTTCTGCCGCAGTCTGCCGCAAAGCGTCAAGAGAAGAGGTTTTCTGGGACCAGATCCCGTTCCACTCTTCGATCGCGTCGCCAAAGAACGAGGCATCAACCTTTTTGTAGGCTTTGCCAGTGCCCTCGATCTGCTCCAGCCATTTGGCATCGTTTTCAACGTAGGCATCAATGGTGCTGTCGACATGCTTGGCCATGAGTTCCGCGATCATCGCGCGGTCTTCGTCGGACAAACCAGCCCAGACCTTGGCCGATACCAGCCCGACCATCGGGAACATCATGTGATCCGACTGCACGATCGTGTCGGCGTGTTCATAATATTTCAGAACCCAGATCAGCTCGGCGTCCATGTCGATGGCGTCAACCTGACCATTGGCCAGCGCATCATAGACGGCAGGCAAGGGCATGGGCGTGGGTGCCGCACCCACCGCGTTGTAGAAATCCAGGATCGGTGTGAAGGGCGTGATCCGCAGTTTCAGGCCCGACAGATCTTGGGCGGAGGAAACCTCGCCCCGGCTGACGATCTGGCGCAATCCGGCCATCCCATATCCCAGCCCAACGACACCAACCTGCCCCGGCAAGGGGTCCAGCATGGATTTGGCCGTATCGGATCGCAGGATGCGCCCCGCGTGCCCGATGTCATCTGCCAGATAGGGCGCATAGAACGCCCCCAACTCGGGCGCGCGGTTGGAAACCTCGGCCACTGTCATGAAGGCCATGTCCAACGCGCCGGTCTGCAATTGTTGCAGCATTTCGGCCTCGTTCCCCAACTGGCGGGCCGGGAAAACCGACACCGAATGAGCGCCACCACTGGCCTCATTCAACTCGGCCCCAAACGCCTCGGCGGCTTTGGTCCAGATATGCGGTGGCGGCGTGATCAGACCCAACCGAAACTCTTCGGCGTGAGCGGCCACGGACGCCAATGCCAACGCAGCCGCAGAGGCGGCGATTTTTGCAAAATGTCTCATTACTTCCCCTGTTTGATCTTGTTTTACAACGTGACCCAGCCCTCGGGCGGTTCCTTTCCCGGGTGCACAGCCTGACAATTGGGGCAGGTGCGGTCTTGTTCCGAGGCATAGAACTTCTGATAAACCGGAGGCAGGTCATCAACGATGGACTTTAGCTGCATTTCCGCTCGATGCACCAGGGATCCGCATTCAAAGCAATACCATTCGATGGCGTCCAGTTCTCCGGTCTGGCGCTTGGGTTCAATCACAAGCCCGATCGAGCCTTCCTGAGGGCGCTGTGGCGAATGGCGCACATGCGGAGGCAGCAGAAAAACCTCGCCCTCACGGATCGGAACATCATAGAACTCCTCTCCGTCATATATTTTCAGCACCATGTCGCCTTCAAGCTGGTAGAAGAATTCTTCCACCGGGTCATCGTGGTAATCGGTTCGCTTGTTCGGGCCACCCACAACGGTGACCATCAGATCGGCGTCTTCCCAAACCTGACGATTCCCCACGGGCGGCTTGAGCAGATGGCGATGCTCGTCGATCCAGGCCTTAAAGTTGAACGCTTTCAGTTTTGACATGTCCCACTCCCTATCCCGAAATGTTTGGCGCGTTTTTCCATGACCGCAAAGAAATTATCAGTATCTCGCTATCCGATTTCCTTATACTGCCGGGCCACACCCAGCTCAGACGCGCAGCCCGCTTTCATCAAATGCTTTGCGAATGATCGCTTTTTCGGCGCCGGTCAGTTCCAGCATCGGCGGGCGTACACGGCCACCAACCTGACCCAGCAACTCTTGCCAGTATTTTCCGAATGCGGTGGGTTTGCCCGCAGGACGCGCGCGTTTCATCGCGTCGCGGACAGGGTTCAGACTGTCAAAGACACGCCGCGCTTCATCGGCCTTTCCCGCAAAGGCCAGACGCGTGTATTCGTTCATCCGCTGATCGACCTTGCTTTGCAGCTGATAGGGCGGGGACGAACAGAGATACAGCTTCCAGTCCAGTTCCAATATGTTGTCCAGCCATTCATGTTCGGCCGAGGTCGAGACATGGATCCTGTCGCCCACCATATGGGTCAGCTTCACGTACATCTCGCGCGGGACCGAGTATTTTATCGCAACGATATTGGGTAAATCCGCAATGCGGGCGCATTCTTCGGGTTGCATCAAATAACCGCTGTCCGGATGGCTCCACATGGCGATGCCGATATCCAGTTCGTCACAAAAACGCTTGTAGTACTGGTACAAAACCTCTCCGCGATCCTGCACAAAGCTCAGAACCGGCGCGTGCAGAACGATGTAATCCGCGCCACAATTCTGGGCGTGATGCGCCAGGTCCAAAGCCGTATTCATGTTCTGGTCCGAGACCGAGACGATTACACCGGCTTTGCCTGCGCATTCGTCAACGGCAATTTCGAAGTTGCGCTTGCGCTCTTCGATGCTCATCGAAAAGAACTCGCCCTGTTTGCCGGCGACGAAAAGACCCTGGATGTCCAGATCGTCGATCCAATGGCGGATGTTTGCACGCAGTCCCGATTCATCCAGAGACAGGTCATCATTGAACGGGTTCAGTGCCGCTGCCCATATCCCAGCCATATGTTCGCGGGCATAAGCTTTTGCGTCGTGTTTTGTGTATTTCATTTCCAACGTGGTCCCCGTGGCTGCAACAGGAACAAAACACACCAGGCGGGTCGGTCCAGTGCCATTTCAGGGAAATGGCTATCTGAAAAAAATATACCACCAACTTACCAATTCAGATTTTTTCAATGCTGGTCTAGGGTCCAGACATGAAGATCGCAGTCATCGGAACCGGCGCAATCGCGCAGTTTGTGCAGCGCATGTTGCCAGAACATGGGCATGAGTTGGCAGCCATTCTGGTCAGACCACACCGCGTTGATCCAAAATCGCCCAAGTCAGTCGGTTCGGTTGATGACTTGCCGGCCGGAGTAGAAATGGTTCTGGATTGCGCGGGGCACGAGGCATTGGCCGGTTTGGGTCCGGACATTCTGGCACGAGGGCTGGATATCATCAGTGTCTCTGCCGGGGCACTTGCGGATCAGCGGGTCAGTGACCGGCTGGACAGGGCAGCGCGAAAGGGTGGGGCGCGGCTGCATCTGGCAAGCGGTGCCATAGGCGGGCTGGACTGTCTCAGCGCCGCAGCGGTCGGGCCGCTCAAATCCGTCACATATGTGGGGCGCAAGCCGCCGGCGGGGTGGAAGGGATCACTTGCCGAACACAGTCTTGACCTCGGCAATATCACCGCGGCTGAAACCCATTTTCAGGGTTCCGCGCGAGAGGCGGCGCTGGCTTACCCCAAAAACGCAAACGTCGCCGCCGCCGTCGCCTTGGCGGGTGTGGGGTTTGATGAGACGCAGGTTCGTCTGATCGCCGATCCGACGATCCACAAGAACATTCACGAGGTCGAGGCCGAAGGCGATTTCGGCACGTTTCAGTTCCGGATCAGCGGCACCGCGCTGTCCGACAACCCGCGAAGCTCGGCGCTTGCGGCCATGAGCGTGCTTTCCAAGCTGGATCAGCTTTGCAAGCCGATTGTGCTGTAGCCATGGTCGGGCGTCACTCTCGCATCGTTGACCGCGCCTTGACCCGCCTGAAGCTGCGCCAGCTGCGTCTGCTGGTTGCAGTCGGCGCGCATGGAAACATTCAAAATGCCGCGCGTGAGCTGGGAATATCTCAGCCTGCGGCAACCAAGATGATTCAGGATCTTGAACTGGATTTCGAAGTCAAGCTGTTCACGCGCACCAACCGAGGCGTTGTGCCTACGGTTTTTGGCGAAACTCTCATACGTCACGGGAAGCTGATATTTGCTCAGGTTTCAAATGCCGCCCAGGAACTGGACGATCTGAACGAAGGAAATTCCGGCCGCGTCGTGGTGGGCACGTTGCTTGCGGCATCAACCAGCCTGCTACCGACCGCCATTGAACTGCTGCTGGAAGACCGCCCGAACGTTGCAGTCAAGATCAGCGAAGGGACCAACGAGGTGCTCATGCCCCGGCTGCTGTCGGGTGAGATCGACATGGTTGTAGGACGCCTGCCGTCGCACCGGCATCGCGACAAGATTCGGCAGGAAAAACTGTTCGAAGATCGGATATTGGCCATTGTCGGCCCTCAACACCCGCTTGCTGGGCGGGACGCCGTGACCTTTGCGCAAACCAAGCCGTTTGGCTGGATTCTTCCCCCGCAAGAGACCACGTTGCGACGTCAGGCGGATCATTTTTTCGTCGGCCAACAGCAATATGTGCCACCGGTCGCCATTGAATCCGTGTCCTATCTGACGAACCGGGCGCTGCTGCAATCCCGCGACCTGATCGGCCTTATGCCTGCCGAGGTCGTCGTCCAGGATATCGAAAACAACCATCTTGCCCAACTGGCCTGGGAGGTTCCGTTCGGACAGGGGCCGATTGGAGTGTCCTTCCGCGCCGACGACGATCTGTCGCCTGCGGGGCGCGCTTTCAAAACGGCGCTGCATCGGGCGGCGCAGAGCAGACAGACCAGATATTCGCCAATTTGATATCCGTATTCGCGCAATGCGCTTGAACTCATGCGAGGCATCGCGCGATCAAAAATCAAGGCAAACGGAGGCGCCGGTTTCATGTATCCAGAGCTCAGGCTGTTCATTGGCGGCACGTGGCGAAAAACCGGGCGCGATATCCCGGTTGTCAACCCGGCAACCGAGGATGAACTCGGTCGATTGCCTTGCGCATCGGCGAAGGATCTGGACGACGCGCTGCAAGCGGCCGTCGAAGGCTTTCGACTGTGGCGCCGCACATCGCCGCGGGAACGCGCGGATACGATCCTGCGGGCGGCAGCCCTCTTGCGTCAGCGTCAGGAAGAAATCGCGCTGTCCATAACCCTCGAACATGGCAAACCTTTGAAACAGGCGCGGCTGGAGGTCATTCGCGGTGCCGAGTTCTTTGAATGGGATGCGGGCGAGGCGATGCGAACCTATGGCAGGATCATTCCGGCCGCTCAAGGTCACAAATTTGCAGTTCATCACCAGCCTGTCGGCGTTGTCGCGGCATTTTCGCCGTGGAACTTCCCCATGAGCCAACCTGCCCGGAAAATCGCCGGTGCTTTGGCCTCTGGCTGTTCAGTTATCCTGAAAGCGGCAGAAGAAACTCCTGCCGGCGCGTTGCACATAGCAAAAGCGTTCGAAGATGCCGGTCTGCCGGCAGGGGTTCTGAATTTGGTGTTCGGTGAACCATCCGAGATCTCCGGCCATCTGATCCCGCAGGACCCCGTTCGCCTGGTGGCCTTCACCGGCTCGACAACCGTCGGGCGCCATTTGACCACTTTGGCGGCCCGGCACGACACCGGAGTGCTCATGGAGTTGGGCGGTCACGCGCCGGTCATAGTTTGCGAAGATACGGATGTGCAATCGGCGGCCGTTTCAGGCGCGGTTCGCAAAATGCGCAATGCCGGTCAGGTCTGCACTTCGCCAACCCGTTTCTTCGCGCATGAGAGTATTTTTGACGCCTATGCGGCCGGGTTTGTTGCAAGGGCCAAAGCCACGGTTGTCGGCAATGGGCTTGACGCAACCGTTGAAATGGGCCCAACGGCCAATGACCGGCGCGTGCCTGCCTTGTCTGAGCTGGTTGAAGACGCTGTGGCGCAGGGGGCAACGCTTGCCACAGGCGGAGCGCGGCTTGGTGAGCGGGGATATTTTTTTGAACCCACGGTGTTATTGAACGTTCCTGAAGCAGCGCGGATCATGCGCGAAGAGCCGTTTGGACCGGTTGCGGTGATCAACCCGGTGGCTTCGCTGGATGAGGCGATCGATCTGGCGAATTCAGTTCCCTACGGGCTGGCGGGGTACGCTTTCACCAACCGGGCGGATTACATCGACCGTCTGATAGACGAGGTCGAAGTCGGCAATCTGTCGATCAACACACTTGAAGCATCCATGCCGGAAACGCCCTTTGGGGGTGTTAAATCCAGTGGCTATGGTCGGGAAGGCGGAACCGAAGGCCTTGAGAATTACATGACGGTCAAGAACGTCTGGCATTCGGCCAAGATCTGCTGAAAAAGATCCCGACACCTGCACTTGTCGACTTTTTCGCGACCAAGCCAGCCTTTTTCCTTTCGAAATCGACCAAAGGGCCAGCGCTGCGATTGTGATTTCATTACCTGCGGAACCGACAGGCGCGGCAATGTGCCCTTCCTGATGGGGCGCCCGAACGCGGATCATGACCTATGTCAAAGACAGTAAACCCACCGTGCTGTCCATTGGCCGGTAATTTCTGGCCGGACTGTGCGACAAAACCATTGCGTCTTTTTGCCGGTGATGATCAGCGTTTTGGCTGACCTGCGGGGGGGGGTCCCGCCGGGCGGCCTGAGCTCCAGAGGGACAGATGAACACTTGGCTGACGTTATCTGCACCAACCCCTGCCGGGGATACCGAGGGCTTCAAGAAGTTGGCGAGACCACCCACCGTAACGTCCACCCTCGGCATGAACTCTGACTGCGCTTGCGTTTTTGAGGTTTGCGGCCAACCCGAGCCGGATTTTTCGTCCGAGAAAGAAGGCGACGGCGGCATAGGCCGCGTCGCGCATGGTCGGTATGGCATGGGCACGCTGCCGGTCGTTGGCGATCCCAGCTCGGATTTGGAGAAATTCAAGGCCGGTCTGCCCAATCTGGATCCGGACGAACAGCCGGGATTCGCAGGACGCATTATATTTTCGGAGACTCAATATGGCTGATGGATGTGCCTGTGACCGCCACGCCCACATGTATCTGACTGTCGAGGACGCCCTTGAGCGCGGTCTTTCCGGCGCCGATCCTGTTGCCGAAACCGAGATTTTGCCGCTGGAACAGGCTATAGGCCGGGTTCTGGCCGAGGATTGCGCCAGCAAGGTCGATATGCCTGCCTTCGACAACTCGGCCATGGATGGCTATGCCGTCCGCACCGGTGATCTGGGTGACGGGCCGGTTTTCGAGCTGCCCATCGCCGGGCGTGTGGCTGCCGGTGACTGCGGCGACCATGATGCCCCCGAAGGCAGCGCTTTGCGCATTTTCACGGGCGCTCCGGTGCCGCCTGAATTCGACGCCGTGCTGATGCAGGAAGATTGCGATCTTCTGATCGACAGGATTCGCTTCAGCCGTCGCCCGAAACCCGGCCAGCATATCCGGTGCGCGGGGGAAGATCTTTGTGCCGGGGGTCCGATCCTGCGACGCGGCTGTGAAATTGGACCGCGCGAAATGGCCGCCTTGGCATCCGCCGGGTATGGTGAGGTCCTGGTGTTTCGAAAACTGAAGGTCATGATCTTTTCGACAGGCAGCGAACTGCGCCAACCGGGCGAGCCCCTTGGCCCTGGCCAAATCTACAACTCGAACCGTTATATGCTGCTGGCGCTGTTGCAAAAACCCTGGATCGAACTGACCGACCGGGGACCGATCGAGGATGACCCGGCCCGTCTGGAAAAGGTTCTGCGCGAGGCATGCGACGCCTCGGACCTCATCGTCACGACCGGGGGCGTGTCCGTTGGGGATGAAGATCACATGCCCCGGCTGTTCAGCGAGATTGGCGGTGAAACCGACGTCATGAAAGTGGCGATGAAGCCAGGTAAACCGGTCATGTTCGGACGGCGCGGGCATGCTCTTTACGTTGGTCTGCCCGGCAACCCGGTGTCAGCCTACGTGACATGGCAGATAATCGGGTCGCAGATGATGGCGCGGCGCGCAGGCTTGCGCCACAGGCCTCAGTTGCCTGTTCAGGCCGTGCTGGCTGAACCCATGCAGCGTCGCGCGGGTCGGCAGGAATATCGTCCGGTCCAGATTGACGGCACCTCGCCGGGTGGCCTTCCCAATGTGCGTCTGATGGCACCCTCCTACAGCGGCCGTGTTGCCTTGCTGGCGCAGGCAGACGGGTTGGCGATCATTCCGGCAGAGATCGAAGACCTGCCCGCCGGGCATACGATTGAATTGTTGAGGTTCTGATCCCCGCAACAGGTGCGTTGCAATTTTACCAGCAACTGCAACGCCGCGGTCATGGTGGGCGCCCGGAGATCGGCCGGGCGGTTGGCATCGCGTTCTTCGTGCGTTGGCTGTCCCGCCCGTGATGCATGCACCTGAAAATCGCCCGGTCGCGCGACAATCAATCCGAATACCGGCTTGAAAATTGTCGCAACCGATAAACTCCGTGACGGATTACGTCGTGACTGGGGCTTTTCCGGTGGCACATGATGCTTTGGTGCACTGAGGGTTAAGGAACATATTCATGCGGTATTCGGCACTCGCGATCATGCGGCAGGTTCTGAACGGGCACCGGGGCTGGACACCGGCCTGGCGCGATCCCGAGCCTCAATCAAGCTATGATTTCATCGTGATTGGCGGCGGCGGCCATGGCCTTGCGACGGCATACTATCTGGCCAAGGAACACAACGCCGCCAGGGTGGCCGTTCTGGAAAAAGGCTGGATCGGTGGCGGCAACGTCGGACGGAACACAACGATCATTCGCGCCAATTACCTGTTGGATGGCAACCAGCCATTCTATGAGCTGTCGCTGAAACTGTGGGAAAATCTTGAACAGGACCTGAACTATAACGCGATGGTCAGTCAGCGTGGTATTCTGAACCTCTGTCATACGGACGCGCAGCGGGACGCTTATCGTCGTCGTGGCAACGCGATGATGTTCACCGGCTCTGGGGCGGAACTGCTGGATGCAGAGGGCGTTCGTGCGATGTATCCGTTCCTGAACTTTGACGATGCGCGCTTTCCGATCAAGGGCGGTCTGTTGCATCGCCGCGGTGGTACGGCGCGTCATGACGGTGTCGCCTGGGGCTATGCCCGTGCCGCGGATCAACGGGGGGTCGACATCATCCAGAATTGCGAAGTCACCGGTTTCCGCATCGAAAACGGAAAACTGTTGGGTGTTGAAACCACACGGGGATATATCGGCGCCAAAAAGGTGGGCGTGGCGGTTGCTGGGTCTTCCGGGCGCGTGATGGCCCAGGCAGGGATGCGCCTGCCGATCGAAAGCCACGTGCTACAGGCCTTTGTGACCGAGGGGCTCAAACCGGTGCTCGACGGGGTGATCACTTATGGCGCCGGACATTTCTATGTCAGTCAATCGGACAAGGGCGGTCTGGTCTTTGGCGGCGATATCGACGGCTACAACACCTATGCACAACGCGGCAACCTGCCTGTGGTCGAGGACGTGGCCGAAGGCGGCATGTCCCTGATGCCGATGATCGGTCGCGCGCGCCTGCTGCGGATGTGGGGCGGCGTGATGGATATGTCGATGGATGGCTCGCCGTTCATAGATCACACCGGAATTGACGGGCTCTATTTCAACGGTGGCTGGTGCTATGGCGGGTTCAAGGCAACGCCAGCATCTGGTTTTTGTTTCGCGCATCTGATGGCCACCGATCGATCGCATGACGTTGCAACTGCCTATCGTCTGGACCGGTTCAGAACCGGGCGGATGATTGACGAAAAAGGCGTGGGCGCACAACCCAACCTGCACTGAGGAGACCCGGACATGATCATCAATCATCCACTGCTTGGCCCGCGTGATGCGTCCGAATTCACCTATCTGGGCGACGCGAGCCTGATCAATCGGCCCGACTGGCAATCCGACACGGCCGCCGCCGCGTTTCACGACTATGTCTACCTGCGCGACAACCCGGCAGGAACCCACCGAGAGCTGTGGTTTCACGAGCAGGGCGACCGCTCGTGGCTGGTTGTGACACGCGACACGCTGACCCATGAAATTCTGGCAACAGAACTGGCGCGGGATGTAGCCCGCAAGACGGGACGGGGAAAATGACCCAGAACAATCGTTTGCAGGGCGGTCTGATCGACCGGTCCAAAAAGCTGCGCTTTACCTTTGATGGCAAATCCTACGAAGGCTATCAGGGTGATACGCTGGCCTCGGCTCTGCTGGCCAATGACGTGCGGTTGGTTGGCCGTTCGTTCAAGTACCACCGTCCACGCGGTGTACTGGCCTCGGGCTCGGAAGAACCCAACGCGCTGGTCGAGCTGCGTTCGGGCAACCGGCAGGAGCCCAACACACGCGCAACCACGATCGAGCTGTTCGATGGGCTCGAGGCGACATCGCAGAACCGCTGGCCCTCGCTCGCCTTCGATGCGCTGTCGATCAATGATCGGCTCTCGCCCTTTTTGACGGCGGGTTTCTATTACAAGACCTTCATGTGGCCCAAGGCGTTCTGGGAAAAGCTCTATGAACCGATGATCCGCAAGGCAGCCGGTCTGGGCAGCCTGACGCAGCAGGCCGACCCGGATATCTACGACAAGGGCTATTTGCATTGCGATATGCTGGTTATCGGTGCCGGTCCTTCCGGCCTGATCGCGGCGTTGACGGCCGCACGGTCTGGCGCGCGGGTCATTCTGGCCGACGAAGACAGCCGGATGGGTGGGCGTCTGTTGTCTGACTGTGACCGGTTCGAGGGCATATCGAATGCCGATTGGGTCGCGCAGACACTGGGAGAGCTGGCGTCGATGGACAATGTGCGCCTTCTGACGCGCACCACCGTGTTCGGCGCCTATGATCACGGCATTCACGGCGCGCTTGAACGGGTCTCGGATCACCTTGCGGTGCCCGAGGCGGGGAAACCGCGCCAGATTCTGTGGCGGATCTACGCGAAGCACTCGGTGCTTTGTGCCGGCTCTACCGAACGTCCGATTGCTTTCGAAAACAACGACCGACCGGGCATAATGCTGGCGGGCGCGATGCGGGCCTATGCGAACCGCTGGGCTGTGACACCGGGCCAGCGCGTGGCGATCTTCACCAACAATGACGAAGGACACCGCGCCGCACAGGATCTGATCAAAGCCGGGATCAAGGTTGTTGCCGTGATCGACCCGCGCCATGACGCACCGCGCATTGCCGAATGTGAATTGCTGGCCGGGGCGCAGGTCACCAACGCGCAGGGCCGTTTGGGGTTGAAATCGATCACCGTGCAGATGGCCGATGGTCAGACCCGCCCCATCGAAGTAAGCGGTCTGGGCGTTTCAGGTGGGTGGAATCCGAATGTGCAACTGACATGCCATCAGCGCGGCCGCCCGCAATGGTTCGAACCGCTTGCAGCCTTCATCCCACCTGTCGAACTGCCCAAGGGTATGAGTGTCGCCGGTGCCGCCGCTGGCAACCTGACCAGCCACGGGGCGATCGCCTCGGGCACCAATGCGGCACTTGCGGCGCTTGACGGGCTGGGGATCAGGGCCTGCCCGGTCGACCTGCCGAAAGCTGAGGATGATGAGATCCGCATCACCCCGTTGTGGCATGTGCCCGGCAAAGGCCGCGCCTGGCTGGATTTCCAGAATGACGTGACCGTCAAGGATGTCAAACTGGCCGAACAGGAAGGCTTTCGCAGTGTCGAGCATCTGAAACGCTATACCACCCTTGGCATGGCGACCGATCAGGGCAAAACCGCGAATGTCGGCGCGCTGGCCGTGATGGCCGAGATCACCGGCAAGAGCATTCCCGAAACCGGCACAACCATCTTCCGGCCACCTTACACGCCCGTTGCGATGGGGGCTTGGGCCGGGCGCTCGGTCGGGAAGGAATTCAAACCTACGCGACTGACGCCCAGCCACCAATGGGCCGAAGAACAGGGCGCGGTTTTCGTCGAAGTGGGCCCCTGGCTGCGCGCGCAATGGTTCCCCAAGGCTGGTGAGACCCATTGGCGCGAATCCGTGGATCGCGAGGTTCTGGCCGTACGCAGCGGTGTCGGCGTCTGCGACGTGACGACGCTGGGCAAAATCGACGTGCAGGGCGCGGATGCTGCGGAATTCCTCAACAAGATCTATTGCAACGGTTTCGCCAAACTGCCGGTGGGCAAAACCCGCTATGGTCTGATGCTGCGCGAAGACGGCATAGCCATGGATGACGGCACCGCCGCCCGCCTGGCCGAGGATCACTTTGTGGTCACCACCACAACCGCAAACGCGGTTGGTGTCTATCGCCACATGGAGTTCGTGCATCAATGCCTGTTTCCGGACATGGATGTGCAGATGATCTCGACCACCGACGCCTGGGCACAATATGCCATAGCGGGCCCGAAATCCCGTGAGTTGCTGCAAAAGGTCGTTGATGACGGCTATGACATCAGCAACGAACGTTTTCCCTTCATGGCGTGTGGCGAGGTGACCATTGCCGGGGGTATCCCGGCGCGGCTGTTCCGCATCTCGTTCTCGGGTGAGTTGGCCTATGAACTGGCTGTGCCTACCCGGTACGGTGACGCGCTGGTCCGACATCTGATGGCGCTTGGAGAGCCCTTTGGCGTAACGCCGTATGGCACCGAAGCGCTTGGCGTTCTGCGGATTGAAAAGGGCCATGCCACCGGAAACGAACTGAACGGAACCACCAGCGCCCACAATCTGGGCATGGGGCGCATGGTCTCAGCCAAGAAAGACAGTATCGGTGCGACGCTCAGCGCACGCGAAGCTCTGACCGATCCGGATGGCCTGGCTTTGGTCGGCATTCAGCCGGTCAACAACGCCGATACCGTGCTGGCCGGAGGCCATGTGTTCGACGAGGATGCGCCACACCTGCCGGAAAACGATCTGGGCTATGTCACATCTGCTGCCTATTCGCCGCACCTGTCCAGCAGCATCGGCCTGGCTTTCGTAAAACGCGGGGCGCAGCGATTGGGCGACACCGTGCAGATTGTCAGCCCGGTGGATGACACCAACATCAAAGCGACGCTTGTCAGCGCGCATTTCGTTGACCCCGAAGGAGAACGGCTCCGTGCGTGATTTTGTTGCCAAGACCGCCATTGGCGGCAGTGAACCCAAACGGGACGTGGTCGGAACTCTGACTTTTCAGGAACGAGGGGATGTGGCGCTGGCCTCCGTCTCGGCCAGGCTGGGACAGGAGGAAACCGTCAAAGCCAAACTTCAAACCGTTTGCGGAATCCCGGCGCCTGAGGCGGGGCGGTGGGAAAAGGGCGAAACCAGCAGCCTGCACTGGCTGGGCCCGGATCAGTACCTGTGCGAAGAAGCTTTCGCAGGCCCGTTGGAGCTGGCCAGGCGTATGGAATCCGAGTTGGCCAGCATGGCGTCGGTGACTGATCAGTCGGACGCGTTCACACGCATCGACATGACCGGGCAGGGTGCCACAGGCTTGCTGCAACGCCTGACCGTTCTGGATGTCGAGCAGATGCAGGCCGGAGCCTTCAACCGCACCGCAATCCATCATGTGGGATGCCTGCTGCGCTGCAATGAGGCGGGAACGGATTTTTCGATCTACGCGCCACGCAGCTATGCGATTTCAGTTCACCACATGCTGATCGAGGTGGCCAGGGCCCTGTGAAGGACGGTGCCCAAAGGACAAAGCCGCGTGTCTGGCGCCGCGGCTTCGTTCCTTGCGTTCCTGAGCCGGCGGCAGACCGAATGCGCGTCGATAGTTGCTTGAAAACGAACTGGCGCTGTCATACCCGACCGAAAGCGCGATTTCCTGCAAAGACTGATCGGTGTAAAGCAGTTTCTGCCGCGCCGCATCCAGTCGCAGTCTGCGATAGTACCCTCCGGGGCTGATCCCGGTTTCCTTCTTGAAATGCCGTTCCAATTGCCGGATGGACATGCCAACGCGTTTCGAGACCTGCTCGATCGAGATCTTGTTTTCGATGTTGTTTGCAAACAACTCGATGGCCCGCCGAACCGGGCGCGGCAGGGCATTGCGGGTCTGATCTTTGCTGTAGCCCGGCAAAACCTGCAACGTATCCGCATCACGTAAAGTCGCGTATTGGAACCAGCAGGCCGTTTCGACGGCAACCGCATCAGACACCTCATCCGAAATCACGCCCAGCATGAATTCAAACACCGCTGAAGTCCCGGCAAAGGACATTCGGTTGCGATCTATCGTATAGAGCGTGTCACACAGGTTCACCCTGTCAAATTGTTCCTTCAAAGCAGCGGTATAGCAGAAATGCGCGCTACAGCTGTAACCATCGAAGAACTTTTCTTCCGCCAGCGCAAAAAGTGAGCCGCTGACCGAACCGATCCGCGCGCCACGGGACAAAAGCCGCCGCAGCGCTCCGCCCGAAGCCTTGCGATCCTTCAACCGGGCTGATGCCCCGGCAAAGACCAGCACGACGTCGGTCTCCTCGACCTCGGACAAAGCCTTGTCAGGGTTGATGCTGAGGCGTGAGCTGGACATGATCTGTTGCCCATCTTCCGAGACGACGGTCCAGCCAAGACCATCGCTGCGGCTGATCTCATTGGCGACGCGCAGCGGGTCGATGGCCATAGACAGGGCAGCAAGCGGGAAATCTTCGAGGCACAGAAAGGTGAAATGGGTCATGCTTTGTCTCTTTGCCAGCACGTTACCCCAACTACACTGATTTCGTCAGAACACCAAACGATGGGCGCGACCGCGCTCGTATAGTTTTCGGTTCAAGTCATCCGCTTCGGGCGCACCGTATTCCAGCGCGAACACAAACGCATGTGTAAGATAAAAACAAGCAGCGTCGAGATCCTGATTTCGCTCGGCCCGGTCGGCTGCCTTGTGGTACAGCCGGATCAGCGCAGGCACATCATTATCCGCATGAGCCTGCAACAGTTGCTTGTCGAGTTCTTGCAGATCCAAGGTCAGCCTCTTACCGGAAACGCGAAGTGTGTTGGTTTGTACGTAGTCATACGCTTTCTACCTTTTTGCGCCTGAATCCTGATTTCCCAGCGCCGTCAACGATGCGGACCGGCCAGTGATGAACCCATCACACGCACCTGCACGCGTCTTTTCGCAATCACGGAACATCGCCTGCATCTGCGATGTTCCGTGATTGCAATTGACCGATCAGGGCGCATCCGTGGCGCCCTCAACCCATGATCCGGCCGGAAAGCGGCTTATGCCTCGGCACGGGCTTTTTCGATCTGAGTGGCCACCCAGTGGTGGAAACAATGCGTTGGGCCATCCATTGCGGGCGAGAAACGGCCGCCGTCGAATTTGACGCCATGACGGCCTTTCTGCATGCCCTCGACCACGAACACATCCTCTTCGAAGACGGTTTTCCAAAGCTGCGCGTTCTTTGCGCGCAACGCTTCGTGCTCGGGTGCGTCTTCCGGTTTTTTGGCGTAGTACAGCTCGATCCTTTCGTTCGACCGTTCATGCGTGATCGGATCGATGATGAACGCAAAGCCATGGTCGCGTTGAACACCCAGCAAGGTGTTCGGGTACACGACGATGTATTCCGCCCCTTCGTTCCAATTGTCGCTCAGATTCTGGAAGTCATCCAGTTTTTCGCCGTCCTGACCTTCGAACTGGCGATAGACGTAGGTGCCCTGACCCGAATACTTGCCCAGTTCATTGATGTTGTAGTGGTCTTCCAGACGCGAATAGCTGTTGAGGCCCGGGTGAACCCAGGGCAGGTGATAGCTTTCGCAGAAATTCTCGACCGCCAGTTTCCAATTCGACTCCAGCTCGAGCCGGACCGACGCACCCGCACCGCCATGATACATGGGCTGTTCAAATTCTTTCCAGCGTTCCATCAACTCGCCATGGACCTCTTCGAAGTCGGGGGCGTTGCCATCCACATTCACGAAGACAACATCGCGCCAGACATAAGAACGAATGCGGATTAGGCCCAATTCGGCGAAGTCCAGATCTTCATGCGTGTTCTTTCCGGGGCCACCGACATGCGGCGCAGTGCGCAGCTCGCCATTCAGGCCATAGCACCAGCTGTGATAGGGGCAACGGATCGCGCCGCGGATTTTCTGCGGCTTGTCGACCAAAATCATTCCGCGATGGCGGCAGGTGTTCTGGAAAACGCCGATCTGTCCATCACGGTCGCGCACCATCAGAAGCGGCACGCCGAGAAAGTCGATCGGAAAGGCATCACCGGCTTCGGGAATGTCCTTGCCAAAACCGATGCCTGACCAATTCGCGAACAGGACCGCCTCCCGTTCCTCGGCGAAGACATCGGGATCGATATAATGCTCGTTCGGCAGGCCCTTGGCGGTGTTTACCGGGGTCAGAACAGACGAAAGCGTTGAATGCTTGTTCATCGGTTGCTCCTGAGTAATTCGGAATGTGTTGAACGTTTCCCCCATTGGCCGGTCGAGCCGGCTTCATTCAATATCAAAAAACCTAACGGCCGATTGAGGCAAACTAAACCGAACCGCCGGACAATTCATCCAGCAACCAGTTTTTCAGCGCCAGGGCACCTTCTGTCAGCTGGTCGTCCGGGCGACCGACGAGGTAAAAATTGTTCGGGGCAGGGATGCTGAATTCTTCCAGCGCAACAAGTTTTCCTGATGCCAGCATGGGCTGGATCAAGCGTTTCCACCCCAATGCAAGTCCGGCCCCTTTCCGGGCCAACTGCAACGCCAGGGCATAACTGTTTACACGCGACTGCACCGGTACAACTCCGGTATATCCAAGGTCGTGAAACCAAGATGGCCAGGTGGTCCAGGTGTTGTCCTGCGTTTCAAGGTGGATCAGGCGACGTTCCACCAGGTCTCCCAGGTTTGCCCCCTTCAGCTCCTGGGCCATCTCGGGGCTACAGACCGGCGTCAGCGTATCACGGTACAGTTTAGTATGGTTCAGCTGCGAGTTCACGTCACGACCGTAGCGGATGAAAAAGTCGATATCCGGTCTGTCCGAGAATGGCTTGTCCTGTGCCATCTGGTTCACTTTTATGTGCGGGTAGTCCTGCCAGAACCGGATGACCGACGGAGAAAGCCACAAAGCCGCCACAGCGGTAGTGGACCCGACCGTCACTGGATTTTCTGAATCACCGCTGCGAATCTTTTCAAGCACCTTCGATATCTGACGGAACGACGAACCGAGCACTTCGAACAGGTCCTGGCCATCCTCGGTCAGTTCCACGCCCCTGTGTTTTCTGACGAACAGCGCCGAACCCAGTTCACTTTCCAGCGCTTTTATCTGGTGGCTGACAGCACCCGGCGTAACCGACAGTTCGCCGGCCGCTTCTTTGAAGCTGAGATGCCGCGCGGCGGCCTCGAAGGCCGACAAAGTCGTGAGTGGTGGAAGATTATAGTGGCGTCGTGACATGGCTGCTGCGTTGCTCAAACGGTAGAGGTGAGTTACATTCATCCGAATGTGAGAAATTTTGCAATTGAAATCTATGTTTTTTCCTGCTGTTTGCGATCGGGTACAAGACCAAAGTCGACCGAGAACGAACAGGATGTGTGATGGATACACAAGTTGCCCGCCTCGTGCGCAAAACACGGCTGAGCCCGGACACGTCCGATTTTTGCTTTGAAATCGAAAACGGCCGCTTCACAAGTCTTCAACCCGGCGCACATGTCGATATCCATCTGGCCGACGATTTGGTGCGGCAGTATTCACTGTGGAGTTGGAGTCAGGACGGCCGCGTAATCAATGTCGCCGTCAAACGCGAAGATGAAGGGCGTGGCGGCTCGGTGGCCATGCATGCGCTTCTAGAAGGGGCGATGGTCGAAATCGGCGGGCCGCGGAATCACTTCAAACTCGAAAACCACGATCGGCATGTCACGTTGATCGCGGGCGGCATCGGGGCAACTCCGTTGGTTGCAATGGCGCGGGAACTGATGAACCGCGGGCAGGATTTTCGGGTCTACTACCTTGTAAGGTCAAGAGAATTTGCAGCGATGGACGCGCAGTTCAGGGCTCTTGGGCTGGATGAATGGTATCATTTGCATTGCGATGACACAGACGGCAGGTTTGATCTGGCATCGGTGATGCAATCGATGCCCGTCGGTGCGGATGTGTATACCTGCGGACCTGAACCGATGCTGAACGCTGTTCTGGAAGCAGGGGCATCCTTGCGTGGCGGGGCAATCCATTTTGAACGATTTGCACCCGCCTCTGATATCGACCACGATCCAAACGCGGAATTTCAGATCGAAATTCAATCAACCGGTGCGGTCTACCCGGTCGGAAAAGAGGAAACCATTCTCGAAGTATTGCAAAATAACGGCGTGCAGGTCGATTTCGGCTGTTCTGAAGGGTTGTGTGGGTCATGCATTGTTGACGTAGTGTCAGGTCAGGTCGACCACCGCGACGGAATACTCACACCGCAAGAGCAGGAAAGCCACGAATTCCTGTGCACCTGCGTTTCGCGGGCCAAGTCCGAGAAACTGGTCCTGAAGCTGTGAAGGACGCAGTGGTTACCATAAATCATGGCGTCGCGATGTTCTCGCTAACATCGCAATCGAGTAAATTCGATGGTCGCTTCATATGATTGAAGTGTCGGATTCTCAGGTTAGAACATCTCACCCTTGCTATAGGTTTTTCGAAGCTGGAAACCCAACAACCACTTAGGATGCTGCGACGACAATCAACCACACGCTGACTTACCACCAGGACCGGTGTTGTCGGCAGGCAGCGAGAAATCGGGAGGAAAATTGCAGTAAGAAACGTAATGGGAGCACGCGTTGTTACTGCAAGCCCAAATTTGGGCTGAACACAACTCAACATCGTTTTGTGCATCGTGCATGATTGTCCACGTCGTGCAACGCGATGTTTTCCAGCACTTTTTTCAGAAGAAGAAAGAACGACACACTCGAGGAGGAACGTGCGATATGTCGATACCCGAACCTTTCACGGACGTTGAAATAGAAACGGCTGATTCCGGATTCTATGAAAACTACAGCGTCCCAATTGCCCTGATCAGCAAGGCCATCATGGTCGGGCTGGTCCTGTGGGCCCTGGTTTTCCCAGCGAATGCAAACAGCACATTGGGCAGCCTGAACAGCCAGTTGCTGGAGGTCTTCAACAGCTTCTACATCGTCATTGTCGGTTTTTTCTTCTTATTCCTGGCCGTTGTTGCGATCATTCCGTCCACGGGGCGCCGGATCATGGGAACGCCAGGGGAAAAGCCCGAGTTTTCGAACTTCTCATGGTTCTCCATGATGTTTGGTGCCGGTCTTGGTGTGGGGCTCATGGTCTTCGCCACGGCGGAACCGTTGGGTCTTTGGGGATCGAACCCGGTTGTCGTTTCCGGTGCGGTCGAAGGTAACACGCCTGAGGCCCTGCAATCGGCTTACCGCTTTACTTTCCTGCACTATGGTTTCCACGCCTGGGCGATCTACGTGGTGACCGGCCTGTCGCTGGCGTACTACGCTTACACACGCGACATGCCTCTGACGATCCGCTCGGCGCTGACTCCGCTGTTTGGCCGTTTCGTCAATGGCTTTTTCGGCCACGTGGTTGACGTTTTGGGCGTTGTCGCAACGATCCTCGGCGTGTCCGTAACCATCGGTTATGGCGTCAGCCAGTTCATCGACGGACTTTATGCCATCACCGGCATGCAGTGGGTCATGGATCTGGGCGGCGAGGTGCCGACCCCCAGCAAGGTTGGCCTGATTGCAGGCTTGGTCGTCATCATGGGCCTGTCGATCATTTCGGCGGTTTCCGGTGTCGGCCGGGGTGTTAAGTACCTGTCCAACCTGAATCTGGTGCTGTCGATCATCCTGCTGGGCACTTTCGTGGTCTTCGGCTCGTTTGTCTTTGCCATGACCACTTATGGCACTGCGATGATCGACTACATCCTGCACTTCCTGTCGCTCAGCTTTAACGCCTATGGCCCGTTATCGGCCGAAGCATTCGCAGCGGCCCTGCCGGCCGAGGCGCAAGCACATGCCGCAGACCTGATGGGGGGTGCGACCAATGCCTGGGGCAGCTTCGACGGCTTCAAAAGCGGTCTGGAAGGTGCAGCGGCCGAGTTGGACGAAGCAACCTTGGCCGCGGCCTATGCTGCGGGTGAGCAAGGTCGTCAGTTCGGCTGGCAGGCAGGCTGGACCACCTTCTACTGGGCATGGTGGATCGCATTCTCGCCCTTCGTGGGTCTGTTCCTGGCGCGCATCTCCAAGGGTCGCACCGTTCGCGAGTTCATCTTGGGCTGCGTGTTCGCACCTGCGCTGGTGTGTTTTGCCTGGATGACTGTTCTGGGCGGCACGGCGATCGATCTGGAACTGGCAGGCGCGGCAGAAGGTGCGATCATCGGCGCATCGAACACCAACAAGCTGTTCACCACATTGTCCTTCATGATCGATGGTGGGCTGCTGTCCATGCTGAACGTCATGTGCGTGATCCTGATCATGACCTTCCTGGTAACCTCGGCGGACTCGGGTATTCTGGTGATGAACACCATCATGTCGGGTGGTAGCCAGGAAACCGGTATCAAGCACCGCATCATCTGGGGTGTGATCCTGACGGCAGTGATCGGCGCGCTGATCCTGGCAGCGGGTGAAAACAATCCTATGGACGCGCTGCGCAATGCCATGATTATCGGTGCGCTTCCGTTCACCATGGTGATGGGCCTGATGTGCGTATCGCTGGCCAAGGCGCTGTTCCGCGACAGTCAGCGTGACAAGCACTCTGCCAACAGCACGCAGGCAGCCGAATAAGGCGTAGGCACAAGAAAAAACCTGGTCAGGCCGCCCCAACTGGGCGGCCTGTTCTTTTTTGGCAAAGCGTCGCCCTTGACGTGAAAACCCCTAATATCACCCCGGAGCCAATGCCGTAATGAACGGCGAACCAGGTCTGCCCCCTATCGACCGGTCGCATCATCCGCCACGGTCGATTTCCTTGCGGCTGCAACTTTGGATGCAGGGCTGCCTTAGGGCCGCGGGTAGGGACTTAGGACTTTCGTCGAATGTCCCGGCGAAGGGTGGAAAGTTAGTCTTTCGATCATGCGCGTACTCACAGGCATTCTGATGCTGCTTTTCGGTGGCCTGGCGGCTTTGGCCGAACCTTTGTCGCGCGATGATATCGAATCCTACATCCGCGCGCCGTTCTCATTGGGGCCGGCGTTGAACGAAAGCGGCGTCTACAGTCTGCTGAACTCCGGCGGGGCCGATGCAGGCTATGTCTTTGAATCGGAACCCTTGGCGCCATTGCCCGGTTTTTCAGGCGCACCGATCAACATGTTGATCGTGCTGGATCTTGAAGGGCGTTTTCTTGACGTGCAGTTGATTGAACATAACGAACCGATCTTTGTTTCAGGGCTTGGAGAGGCCCCTTTCCACAAATTCTTCGAGCAATACAGGGGCCTTTCGATCTCGGATTCCATCGTTGTCGGAACCCCGTACGGCGATGCAGCAAGCGGGTCATCACTGGTCTATCTGGACGGGGTTACAAAGGCGACGGCAAGTGTGCGGATCGCGCATGAATCGGTCATGGGTGCTGCTTTGACAGTCGCGCGCGAGAAAATGCAGGGATTGGCAACCGCGCCGCCTGCATTTCCGGATCCCGATTATCAAGAAGAACTCAACTGGCAGGATCTGATTGATCAGGGCATCGCCACACGCAAGGTCTACACGAATGCGCAAGTTGACGCTCTGTTCGATGGCACCCTTTGGGAAGATGACGATCCCGAGGCGCAGGACAATCCCGACGACCCTTATCTGGATCTGTGGGTCGTGGATGTGGGTCCGAAAGCCATCGCTCGCGCTGCCTTGACCACGGACAGTTATGAAGAGTTGCAGCGCTTCATGGAAATTTCGGACAATGACGAGCCGATCCTTGTGATCGAAACGGCGCGCCATGGTTTGGTCAGCGAAGACTTTGTACGCAATACCGCGCCCGACTGGATTTCGGCCGAACAGCGCGGATTGCCGGTCGCTCTGCGTGATGCCGATCTGTTGGTCGAGTTGGCGGATAACATGCCAGATGGCGTTGCCATGATCCTGCGCACCGACCGGCGCCTTGGGTTCGACCCTTCCCGGGAATGGGTGTTGAAGGCTCTTGCGGTTCGCGAACATGGCATGTTCCAGCCTGAAACAGGATCCGTCACTTTGGATGTTGCACATATCACGCCCGAGAAGTTCTTTGATCGACCAGAACAGATTGTTCAGGCACCGCCCTGGCTTGAAGCGCTGCGAAATCGCCAGTTGGATCTGGTTATCCTGGGTGTGTTTCTGGCTGCACTGTTGGCCGTTTTGACCCTGCGAATGAATGCCCTTGCGGCGCGACCATTGTTCACTCCCATACGTCTTGGCGTTCTTGTCTTTGTCACAGTTTTCGTGGGTTGGTGGGGGCAAGGGCAGCTATCGATCGTCACGGTCTTGGGGGCATTGCGTACCGCATTGGACGGCGGCAGTTATGCCTTCCTGCTCTATGATCCGTTCTCGTTGCTGATCTGGGCCGTGACCCTTGCGGGTTTGATTGCTTGGGGCAGGGGATTGTTCTGCGGATGGCTCTGCCCTTTCGGTGCCCTTCAGGAATTCGCGCATCATCTGGGCAAAGCCCTTCGTATCCCCCAGATTGAACCGTCAAAAAAATGGGGCAACCGTCTGAAATGGTTGAAATACGTGGTACTGGCGGCCTTGCTTGCCGTTGTCTTTGCCGCACCTGATCAGGTCGACAAAGCGGCAGAGGTTGAGCCGTTCAAAACAGCAATCACGACCTTCTTTTTTCGCGAATGGTATTATGTCGCCTACGCCAACTTCTGGCTGGTTCTGGGAATGACGGTGTTCAAGGGTTTTTGCCGATATGTCTGCCCTTTGGGCGCGTTCCTTGCGATCGGCGGGTTGCTTCGCGGCCGCGACTGGATCGAACGCCGCGCCGAATGCGGGTCACCCTGTCAGCTGTGCAAGATCAAATGCAAATATGGCGCGATCACGCAAGCCGGGCAAATTCAGTATGATGAGTGTTTTCAGTGTCTCGACTGCGTCGCCATATATGACGACCGCAACCGCTGCGTTCCCCTGATTGTCGCGGCTCGCCGCCGCACGAAAGAGGTTGCAGCAGAATGATCAACCGTCGCCGCTTTCTGGCCATATCTGCCGCAGCACTGGCATCTCCGTCTCATGCACAGCCTATCCGTTGGCGTGGCTACGCCATGGGGGCCGAAATCAGCCTGACACTGGATGCTGACCCTGTGGAGGCAGAACATGCCATTGCCGCTCTGCGATCCATTTTGGAGGAATGCGAGGCGCTGTTCAGCCTGTACCGCCCAGACTCTGCGCTGTCGGAGCTCAACCGGAAAGGTTACCTCAAAAGCCCCGATCCCGCTTTTGTGTCTCTTTTAACAGCGTGCAGCGCGGCTTACGACCTCACAAATGGTTGCTTTGATCCGACAGTTCAGCCATGTTGGCTTGCCGTGTCCGAGAATGAGGCTCAACACGCGCGAAGGCTGATCGGGTGGGATCGCGTCGGTCTAACCAAGGAACTCGTGCAACTGGGCCATGATCAAGCGCTTACCCTGAACGGCATCGCTCAAGGTTTCGCCACCGATCTGGTCGTTCGCGCCTTGCGCAAAGCCGGGTGGGAAAAGGTTCTGGTCAATATCGGAGAATTTTATGCAAGTGGTCGTCAGTGGCTACTGGGCGTCACGGATCCAGTGCACGGACTTGTCGAAGTCACGCATTTGAAGGACCGCGCCATCGCTACGTCCAGCCCCGGCGTCATGCGCCTGCGGTCGGGCGGCGCTCACATCATCGACCCGAAGGGTGGAAACGCACCGCTTTGGTCAACGGTCAGTGTCCAGGCACCGGATGCTACGACGGCAGACGCGCTTTCAACAGCATTCTGTCATGCTTCCGAGGCTGAAATAGCAGCGACCCTTGCGCAGGCAGCCGGTGATTGCATCGCGATCTGTGTGCGACCCAATGGGAAAGTGGTCATGCTTCAAGGTTAAAAAGCCCCGGATCACACCGAGGCTTTTTCGATTTTCCCGACCAATTCTTTACAAGCAGTCTTCAACCGCGCGTTTGGTCATGACCGAAACAAGATGCGCTCGATACTCCTTGCTCCCATGCAGATCCGCAATCATATTCGCCGGGTTTACGCGCAGGTCCATAAGGGCATCAGGGCGAAATTCCTTGTTCAGCGCCTGTTCAGCCTCGGACCACCGGAAAACGCCGTCCTCGCTCGCGCCGGTTACCGCGACGCGCACTCCGTCCGCAAAGCGGGCCAGGTAGACCCCGACAAGCGCAAAACGCGACGCTGGCTGAAGGAATTTCCGGTAGCTCGCCGCTTGCGGTACCGGGAAACGGACCGATGTGATGATTTCACCCTCATCCAGCGCCGTCGTGAACATTCCCTGGAAAAAGTCATCGGCGGCAATCTGGCGGGTATTGGTCACGACAGTCGCCCCTGATCCCAATACCCCTGCCGGATAACAGGCCGCAGGATCATTGTTGGCAACTGAGCCGCCAATCGTCCCGCGGTTGCGGACCGCCGGATCGCCAATCTGCCCGGCCAGCGCTGCAAGCGCTGGATACGATCCTGCGGCCTCGCGGGCGACGACAGCGTGGGGCGTCGCGCCACCGATCGACACCGATCCGTCATCCTCGATGCAAACGCCTTGCATCTCGGGAATTCCGCTCACCGACACCAACTTGGACGGGGCCGCCAACCGTTGCTTCAATGTTGGGATCAGCGTCTGTCCGCCTCCCAACGCCTGCGCATCCTCTGCTGCCAATGCTGCAACCGCGTCAGCAATGGTCGAGGGCTTCTCAAACTCGAAATTGTACATTTCGTTCTTCCTTTCCGAAAGGCGCTGATCCGCCCTTCATCTGGCTATAAATATCCCGGGGAGCGCGAGGGGCTGGCCCCTCGCACCCCAACCTCTCAACCATGCATCGCCGTCCAAACGCGTGACGGGCTCATCGGCATGTCGATATGATCTACGGCCCTTCCACCCGAGTTCAACGCATCCAGCACCGCATTGACCACCGCAGGCGGTGAGCCGATCGCTCCGGCCTCGCCGCAACCCTTCACGCCCAGCGGATTGTGCGTACAGGGCGTCTGGCTGGAATGATCCACGCCGTAGAACGGGACATCATCGGCGCGTGGCATCGCGTAATCCATGTAGGACGCGCTCAGCAATTGGCCGTTCTCATCATAGGCACAGTTCTCCAGCAAGGCCTGACCGATGCCCTGGCCGATACCGCCATGCACTTGTCCGTCAACGATCATTGGATTGACGATATTGCCAAAGTCATCTGCAGCCGTGAACTTCTCGATACTGACCTGACCTGTGTCTGGATCAACCTCGACCTCACAGGCATAAGCCCCTGCCGGGAAAGTAAAGTTGGCCGGGTCATAGAACGCGGTTTCCTCCAGTCCTGGTTCAACTTCCAGCGGATAATTGTGCGGGACATAAGCCGTGAGGGTCACATCCCCCCAAGCTACAGACTTGTCGGTCCCCGCAACGCTGAACTGACCGTCCTTAAGTTCGATATCCGCCTCGGACGCTTCCAGCAAATGGGCTGCGATCTTTTTGGCCTTGTCGATCACCTTTTCGGTGGCCTTGACCATAGCCGAGCCGCAAACCGCCAGCGAGCGTGAGCCATAGGTGCCCATGCCAAACGGGATCTTCGAGGTATCCCCGTGCACAATCTCGACCATCGACTCATCGATACCGATCATGTCGGCCACGACCTGCGGGAAGGCTGTTTCATGGCCTTGCCCGTGGCTGTGTGCGCCAACCATCACACTGATCGAACCGGTTGCGTTCACCCGGACAGTTGCCGCATCATAAAGACCCGCCCGGGCCCCCAACATGCCAACGATATTCGAGGGTGCGATGCCGCAGGCCTCGATATAGCAGTTGACACCCAAGCCCCGCAGCTTGCCGTTGGCCTCGCTTTTTGCACGACGTGCGGCAAAGCCTGCCAGATCGGCAGCCGCCTCAAGCTTGTCCATGGTCCCGTTATAATCCCCGGTGTCGTAAGTCAGCGCCACCGGCGTGTCATAGGGGAACTGCGTGACAAAGTTCTGGCGACGCAGGGCGATCGGATCGACACCCAGCTCGCGCGCGGCCTTGTCTATAACGCGCTCCAGCTGGAAGGTTGCTTCGGGTCGACCAGCACCGCGATAGGCATCCACGGGCACCGTATTTGTGAACATCGCTTTCACATTCACCTGAATGACCGGGGTCTTATAGTTGCCAGCCATCAGCGTCCCGTGCAGCCATGTCGGAACCGAGCTGGAGAAAGTCGACAGGTAAGCGCCCAGATTGGCATAGGTGTTGGTCCGCAGGCCGATGAAGTTGTTATCCGCATCCAGAGCCAGCTCAATCGTGCTGACATGGTCACGACCCTGCGCATCCGACATGAACGCCTCGGACCGGCTGGCGGTCCACTTGACGGGGCGGTTGCAGGCCTTGGCGGCAAAGGTGCAGAACGCTTCTTCTGCGTAATGGAAAATCTTGGTGCCAAAACCACCGCCCACATCCGGGGCTACGACGCGGACTTTGTGTTCGGGCAGACCCAGAACGAACGCGCACATCAACAAGCGGATGACATGCGGGTTTTGCGACGTAGTATAGAGCGTGTATTCGTCGGTGCCCCGGCTGTACTCGGCCACAGCCACGCGCGGCTCCATCGGGTTGGCGACCAGCCGGTTGTTCACCAGACCCAAAGTGGTGACATGCGCCGCATTGGCAAAGACGTCGTTCACTTTGGCGTCGTCGGCCTCACCCAGCTGCCAGTCATAGCAGATGTTGTTTTTCAGATCGTCATGAACCAGCGTCGCGCCATCCTGCGCGGCGGATTTCATGTCGATCACGGCGGGCAGTTCCTCGATATCCAGATCAATAGCCTCGGCCGCGTCACGGGCCTGTTCCAGGCTGTCAGCCACCACGGCAGCGATCGGATCACCCACGTGGCGCACCTTGCCCTGTGCCAGAATTGGGTGTGGTGGTTCCTGCATCGGCGCGCCGTGCTTGTCGGTCACTTCCCAGCCACAGGGCATTCCGCCCACGCCTTCAAAGTCTTTGCCGGTGAATACTCTGACCACACCGGGCATACCTTCGGCGGTTGATGTATCTACAGAATTGATCCGACCATGCGCTATGTCGGACCGCAGGAAATATACGTAAGCCTGACCACGTACGTTGATGTCGTCGGTATAGTTGCCTGCTCCGGTCAGAAAGCGGACGTCCTCGCGCCGCTTGGAACTGGCTCCGATGCCACTGTCTTTGGGCATTGCTTGTTCTCCTCCCATAAACGGATGCTGCTGCACCCTTCACTTGTCCCACGGGCGCAATGTTTACGCCCGCAGCGGCATCATTCCGCAGCGATACTGCCGACGTCCTGGCCTGAGGCGGCCATGATCGCCTTGACGATATTGTGGTACCCGGTGCAGCGGCACAGGTTGCCTTCCAGGTACTTTCGGATTTCGGCCTCAGATGGGCGCGGGTTGTCTTTCAGCAGCGCTGCGGCGCTCATCACCATACCCGGTGTACAGAACCCGCATTGAAGGCCGTGATGATCCTGAAAGGCTTGCTGGATCACGTTCAGCGAACCGTCCGCATTTGCCTGACCTTCGATGGTGCCAACATCAGCGCCGTCGGCTTCGACCGCCAGCATATTGCACGATTTCACGGCCTGACCATTCACATGTACAACGCAGGCGCCGCACTGGGCCGTATCACAGCCGACATGCGTGCCCGTCAATGACAGTTGCTCGCGCAGAAAGCCGGACAGTAATGTCCGGCCCTCGACCTCGCCGCTAACGGCCTTGCCGTTCACGGTCATTGAAATTTTCATGACTTTCTCCTCCCTGAGTTCCAACGGTTCAACCGCCTAACACGCGCTTGATCCAACCTTTCTTTTTTTCCCCGGTCTCGCCTTCGCCCGAGGTTTCGGGCTCGGGCGCATCCTGAGGTTCGACCGCGTTCTGGAAGTTCTCAAAGAACTGGTCGGCCATTTTTCTGGCAACCCCATCAATCACGCGCCCCCCCAACTGAGCCAGTTTGCCACCGACGCGTGCATCAACCGCGTAGGTCAGTAGTGTGCCTTCTGGGGCATCCGACAAGGTGACGTCGGCCGCGCCTTTGGCAAATCCGGCGGCTCCTCCCTTACCTTCACCTGATAACTTCACGCTTTCAAGCTCCACGAGATCAGAAAGGGACACAGAGCCTTTGAACGTCGCTTTGACCGGCCCTACTTTCTGCACGACGGTGGCCTCGAACCCGTCTTCGACCGAGCCTGTCATCTCCTGACATCCCGGCACGCATTCCTTCAGAACATCTGCCGACAAAAGCGCGGCCCAGACTTTGGAACGCGGCGCGGCGATGACGCGGCTGTCATTGAGTTCCATTTCACTTCTCCAAGTATATTTTTGTTACGCTACGCGGTGTTCGCAGCCTTGCCTATAAGACCTTGGGTGTAGTCACCGCAGGGCAGGTGGCGAATGTGTAAGGCCGTGACGTTTGAAGATTTCGGCGATGCGCCCATCCTGCAACGCCGTGTAAATGGCATCGTCCACAGCATAGCCGAGGCCGCGATAGGCGAAATGAACGGCCACGCCAGTGGTCCATGAACTGACGGCAAAACCGGGCAGGGGTGGGGAATGGATATCAAGCTCTGGCGTCAGCCCGGCCTCAAGCTGAGCGCGTGGTCCCATGGCTGACATTGTCTCACCACCGGCAAGCGCCTGCATTGCCTTGGCGACAGTGGGATATCTGCGCATGCTTTGGGCCAATTGACCGCCGGGAAATGCCGACAAATAGAAATCGGCAATCGAATCGTTCTCGACGGCGACGGTGTCGAACCGGAAATAGGCAGGCACTGGCGGGTCATCGGGATAGGCATCGCGGTCATACGCGATGGCGATTTCCTCGTCATGGTATTGCCCGGTGAAGACCACCTGTTCAACCCGGCAGGCGAATTCGCTGTCATAGGGGACGTGCAACATCACATTTGCGACCCGCCCGTTGATCAGGGGTCCCTTCCAGATCCAATTGCGCAGGTCGGCCTCGAGGTTTTCGCCGGCAGTCACCAGATTGAAACGCGCTTCAACACCCAGCTCCTCGGCAATCAACCTGCCGATGTCGATATCCACGCCCTGTATCTTGCCGTCCTTCTCATAGGACCACGGGGCAAAGTCGTCATAAGCCGCAAATTCGATATAGCCGCGCGCGACAATAGTATCGAGATCTGCGCCAACGATATCACGGCTGGCGTTTTGTGGTTTGGGTTGAGGCACATGATCCTCGCATCGGGCCATCGCCATTCCGGTTGAAAGAGTGGCAGCCAACAGGGAGAGAAAAAATGTGCGTCCGATCATGTGCCTCAGTCTGCCGTCCTATTGCGCGGCAGACAATCCAATTGTCAGTTGCTCCGCCGCTTCCGCGAAATCAGGGCTGTCGCCCGAGATCAGAACAGCGGCGCGAAAGGCCACGCTGTCAGCCACAGGGGCGCCCGATCCTGTTTCCACGGTGCTGGCAATCTGGCTGAGTTCCGACTGAAGAGCCGCGGCATCGCCTTCCCCACCGTCGGCCATCGAGGCCAGCAGGTCGCGGATTTCTTTCAGCCGATCCGTGTGATCGTCCAACGCTCCATCGTCGGGGCGCGTTTCGATATAGGTGCGAATGGCCCAGGCGGCCTTTTGCCCCAACAGCTCTCCAAAGGCCGGCATCTTGGTGATCCCGTTCTGGGTATACCCCTCACGGAACCGTTCCACGTACCATTCGTCGCCGTATTCTTCAGCCTCGAGGTAGCGCAGGTCAGGCGCCAAGCCGCCGGAAACCACGCCCAACCCATGGCAGCGCGCGCAGTTTTGATTGTAACCAGAATCGCCAATTTCAATGGCGGCTTGCCAAATCTCATCACCCTGATCGCGATAGGGGTTTTCGATCAACCATTCCTCACCCACATCCGGCAGGGCATCTGTATTCACAGGTTGCGGGGCGACGTCTCCGTGCGCAAACGCCATGCCACCTGCGGTCAGGCCAGCCAGCGCTGTGTTGAAAAATACAAGACGCATCGTCTCCTCCTTCTGATGCTTGCTCTGGTCATAGCTCAGGGAAAATCGTCGTGAAATTCGACCTTGGTTGCAGATGAGCCGCCGCGTGCGACTAAGGTCGAATGGCATGCCACCCAAGGACTCATTTTAGTGATGGTGCATCGGAGGAGGAGCAAACACGGACATGTTTTTTCGCGTCTTTGCAACTCTTGTTCTGTTGCCAATGGTCGCTGCGGCTGAGGTTTCTGTTTCTGTTGTCTACCTTCAGCAACAGGACAGACGACCACCGGTTTTGTCGAACCTTGACCCATTGCCCGACGATCTGGGCACGGCAGGTGCAGAACTGGCTTTGTCAGACAACCTGACAACGGCCAAGTTTCTGGGCCACACGTATGAACTGACAGTTTTGACCGTCCCGGAAGACGGGGATTGGCTTGATACGGCGCGCCGGGCCTTGTCCGAGACTAGCTTCCTGATATTGGACGCTCCGGCGAAGGCGCAACTGGCGGTCGCTGACCTTCCCGAGGCCGCCGACGCCATCTTGTTCAACGCGTCCGCCCGCGACCGCGACTTAAGACATACCGCCTGCCGTGCCAACCTGCTGCACACCATACCGTCCGATGCGATGCGCACGGACGCTCTGGCACAATTTCTGGTCAAAAGGCGCTGGGACGATCTGGTTCTGGTCGCCGGAGAACACCAGCCGGATATGGCCTTTGCTGACGCGATGAGACAATCCCTGACAAAGTTCGGACTGGAAATTCGGGCGGAAAAGACCTGGCGTTTCGACGCTGACATGAGGCGCAATGCGGCGCAGGAAGTTCCTGTTTTCACGCAGGATTTCGGGGACTACGATGTCATGTTGGTCGCGGATGAACTGGGTGACTTCGCAAGATATATACCGTTCAACACATGGGAACCCAGACCGGTCGCAGGTTCGGAAGGGTTGCGACCGGTCACGTGGTCGCCTGTGGTCGAGCAATGGGGCGCGGTTCAGTTGCAGAGCCGGTTCGCCGATCAAGCAGGCCGGTCGATGAGGCCAATCGACTATGCGGCATGGGCTGCCTTTCGGTCATTGGGCGAGGCCGTGACCCGAACGCAATCTGGCGATCCCGCGGTTCTGCGGGACTACATTCTGTCGGAAAAATTTGAACTGGCAGGCTTCAAGGGCCGGGCGATGAGTTTCCGCGCCTGGAACGGTCAGTTGCGCCAACCCATCCCGCTGGTGACGGATCGGGCCGTCGTGGCCCTCGCACCGCTCGCGGGTTTCCTGCACCACAGGACTGAACTGGACACTCTGGGAATTGACCAGGCCGAATGTCTTTGCACGGCTTTTAGCGAGGAATGAAGATGAAGTTTTCCGCCTTTTTGGCCGCTGCTGCATTTTGCACTCCGGCGGTTTCGGACGAGATTTGGATCAGCAATGAAAAAGACGACACGCTCAGCGTGATCAATATCGAAACACTTGAAGTGATCCGCACCCTTGAAACCGGAGAACGACCACGCGGGATTACATTTTCCAAGGACTACTCGGTTCTTTACATCTGCGCGTCAGACAATGACTCGGTGCAGGTCATGGATCCCGAAACCGGAGAAGTCCTTTATGATCTGCCGTCGGGCGAAGACCCCGAACAGTTCGTTTTGCACCCGAATGATCGGCATCTGTACATCGCCAACGAAGATGACGCGATAACAACTGTCGTCGACACGGTATCGCGGACCGTAATTGCCCAGATAGACGTGGGTATCGAGCCAGAAGGGATGGCGGTCTCACCTGACGGCAGGATCGCTGTCACCACATCCGAGACCACCAACATGGCTCATTGGATCGATACCGAAACACAGGAGTTGTTCGCCAACACCCTGGTGGACTCGCGCCCACGCCACGCGGAATTCGTCAAGGACGGAACCGAACTTTGGGTCAGCTCTGAAATCGGTGGTACAATCTCTGTTTTTGATGTGGCGACACAGGCCGAGAAGGCCAAAATCGAGTTCAAGGTGGATGGTGTACACCCTGATCGGGTTCAGCCAGTGGGCTTTGAGTTGTCAAGCGGGGACGAAACCGCCTTTGTCGCTCTGGGCCCGTCGAACCACGTAGCTGCCGTCAACGCAGAGACTTACGAGGTCGAAGATTACATCCTGGTTGGGCGCCGCGTCTGGCACATGGATTTCAACGCGGACAAGTCGCTTTTGTTCACCACAAACGGAGTGTCGGGGGATGTCACCGTAATCGACGTTTCCAAACGTGAACCCATCAAGACGATCAAGGTCGGGCGCTTTCCTTGGGGTGCAGCCTTCCGGCCCACAAATTAGGCTGCAAATAGACGCCGGAAACTGAATCAACCTCCTGAATGTCAGGAGGTAATGATGGTCGACAGGTTTCGGGCGGCCTTCAAGGTCAAGGAAATACATCCCTGTAACCCGGGTGGGACGTCGCGGGACAGGCCGGTTCCAAATGACAAGCGCAGGGACAAACGGCGCAACCGTATCGAAATCATGTTCGGCCGGGTGAAGGATCAGCACCGCGTCGCGACCCGCTGCGACAGATGTCCGAAAATGGTCCGATCCGTTGCCGCTGGTGCCGCCGAAACCATCTTCTGGTTCTGAAATTCAATGAGTGTGGAGCCCAGTTGCAATGCGTGTATTGCCCCTACGACCATTGTGCAATTTCGCCGACAGACCCGCCTGCGAATAATAGCCATGCCAACAGCTCCGACCTGTCGGGGATTCGGCGCGGAGGGAAGACACAAGTCTAGGGAGGACACCGATGAACCGGTTCACAATGGCGGCAGTTGCAAGCGTGATTGCAGCGGGCACGGCCCATGCAGAAGTTACCGAGGACGATCTGGCAAACGACCAGACTATTACGACCCAAGTCGTGACAAACGGCATGGGGCGTCATTTGCAGCGCTACAGCCCGTTGGACATGCTGAACAAAGACAACGTCAAGAACCTGTTGCCGGCCTGGGCGTTCAGCCTTGGTGGCGAAAAACAGCGCGGGCAGGAAACCCAGCCGCTGATCTATGACGGAATGATGTATATCACCGGATCGTATTCGCGTCTTTATGCAATCGATCTGGAAACCGGCAAAGAGGTCTGGCAATACGATGCGCGCCTGCCCGAAGGCATCCTGCCGTGCTGTGACGTGGTGAACCGGGGTGCCGCCATCTACGGCGACAAGGTGATTTTCGGCACCCTTGATGCGCGGATTGTGGCCCTGAACAAAGACACCGGCGACGTCTTGTGGCGTGACAAGATAGCGGACTACAAGGCGGGGTATTCATACACCGCGGCTCCGCTGATCGTTGACGGGCTGGTGATCACCGGAAATTCCGGTGGTGAATTCGGCATCGTTGGCGCCGTGCAGGCACGGGACGTGAACACCGGTGATCTGGTATGGGAACGCCCGGTCATAGAAGGCCATATGGGGACGCTGAACGGTGAAGAAAGCACCATGACGGGCGAGTTGAATGCGACGTGGCCCGGCGACATGTGGAAGACCGGCGGTGGCGCAACCTGGCTGGGTGGTTCCTATGACGCGGACACGGATACGCTTGTTTTCGGGGCCGGAAACCCGGCGCCGTGGAACTCGTGGCTGCGTAATGCAGGCACGCCGACGGAAGGAAATGCCGGAGACAACCTTTACGCGGCCAGCCGCATCGGAATCGATCCGAAAACCGGCGAAATCAAGTGGCATTTCCAGACCACGCCGCGCGAAGGTTGGGACTATGACGGTGTAAACGAGGTTGTGGCCTATACCGACCGTGAAGGAAACAAGCGTTACGCAACCGCCGATCGCAACGGGTATTTCTATGTTCTGAACCGCGAAGACGGCGCATTTGTGTCGGCCAATCCGTTTGTCAAAGACATAACATGGGCGTCCGGTGTGGATGAGACCGGCCGACCGGTCTTTGTCGAAGAAAACCGCCCAGGGGACCCGTCGTCAGCGGCTGATGGCAAGAAGGGTGAAGTGATCTTTGCATCGCCTTCTTTCCTTGGCGGCAAGAACTGGATGCCGATGTCCTTTTCGCAACGTACCGGCAATTTCTATGTGCCGTCGAACGAATGGGGCATGGATATCTGGAACGAGCCGATCTCGTACAAGAAGGGTGCCGCCTATCTGGGCGCAGGCTTTACGATCAAGCCCAACTACGAAGATCACATTGGGTCTCTCAAGGCCATCGACCCGGATACCGGCGAATGGAAATGGGAATACAAGAACGACGCGCCGCTGTGGTCAGGCGTGATGACGACGGCCGGTGGCTTGGTGTTCTTTGGCACGCCCGAAGGTGAGTTCATCGCGCTGGACGACGAGACCGGCGAGAAGCTGTGGTCGTTCCAGACCGGCTCGGGCATCGTCGGGCAGCCTGTGACCTGGGAACAGGATGGTGAACAATATGTCGCGATCATTTCCGGCTGGGGCGGCGCTGTACCGCTCTGGGGGGGTGAGGTGGCTAAGAAGGTCAACTATCTCAACCAGGGCGGCACCTTGTGGACCTTCCGCCTGCCAAAGGAACTGGCTTCGGCGAACTGACCCGGGATCCGGCAAAACCCTGACGCGTATCCCTGATACGGGGTGCGCGTTTCTATACGACCTTCCGCCAGTATGCGTGGTTTTCATTCGTTGCTAGGATTGGTTAGGCTGGAGATCATTTGAATGCAAAAGGCTATACCAGATGCTTGCTGAATCCGCCGCGCGCAATGATTTCGAAAACGTGCTGATCGTCGACGACCATCCATTGTTTTGCGACGCCTTGTCGATGACCCTGCAAAGTGTGGCCCAGATCCAGGAAATCCATACGGCAGACCGGCTGGAGGATGCCTTGGATCTGCTGGCAGGTGGGCTGAAACCTGATGCGGTCATGCTGGACCTCAATTTGCCGGATGTGGACGGCCTGGAAGGTCTGATCCGCTTGAAGGCTGCCGCAAACGCACCGGTGATCGTGGTGTCGTCACTGACGGATAACCGCGTTGTCAGCCAGGTGATACAGGCCGGCGCATCAGGCTATGTCCCCAAGCACAGTCAGCGCGACGTGTTCCGTACTGCATTCGAGACCGTGTATGCCGGTGACGTTTTCGTGCCGGAGGGCTGCGTTTTGATTGACACAGAGGAGGAGGACGAGCATGGCGAAGCGGTCAAACGACTGGCGACACTGACAAATCAGCAGGCGCGCATTCTGCAACTGATCTGCGAAGGTAAACTGAACAAGCAAATCGCCTATGACTTGTCGATTGCGGAAACGACGGTCAAAGCGCATGTGACCGCAATAATGCGAAAACTGGGTGTCCAAAGCCGCACGCAGGCGGTTCTGATCGCCAAGAAAGCGTCCTTTGCCAGTGTCTTGCAAGACCAAGGCTAAGCGTCATACTCTCACGTCATCGTCGCGCTTTTAGGGAGGAGGCACGATGGATCAAGCAGTCGGGTGGGCAACAGCCCGGGCCCGTACGCCAGGCATCGTTAAAACGGCATTTGCACGACACGACACCGGGCAGTCGATCGAGACACTCAGACGCCAGTTGGGTGATGACTCACTTGCGCTTGTCATTCTTTTTGTCAGTTCGAACGCCGATGCATCCGTGGTGATCGCGGATGCCGAGCGCGCCTTTGCACCAACCCCGATTGTTGGTTGCACCACCGCCGGAGAGCTGGCGGATAGTGGGTATTGTGAAGATCAGATCGTCGCGATTGGCCTGCCGAAATCCCATTTCGACATACGCACGGTTCTTGTGCCGGATCTGAACGAATTCGATTCCGACGGCATCATCAAAGAGATGATCCACAACAGAAATGCGATGATGGGAAACGCACCCGAATGGAGCCATGAATTCACGTTCCTGATGATTGACGGGCTGTCGACAAAAGAAGATGAACTGACGTCGGAATTGGCTGTGGGGCTGGGGCCGGTGCCATTGTTCGGCGGTTCGGCGGGGGATGGAACCAAATTCGGGCGCACATATGTTCTGTATCAGGGACAGGCAAAAAGCAATGCAGCCGTACTCACGCAGGTTCGCACGCGGTGTCCGATCAAGGTGTTCAAGACCGATCACCTGCTGCCCACTGCCCATCGCATGGTCGTGACCAAGGCAGACCCGGCAAAACGCATCGTTCAGGAAATCAATGCCGAACCCGCTGCCCGCGAATACGCCCGTATTCTGGGGAAAGACCCGGAACAGCTCACCACATTCACATTCGCAGCCCATCCAGTCGTTGTGCAAATAGGCGGGCAACACCATGTCCGTGCGATCCAGCAGGTGGCGGGAAACGGCGACCTCGTCTTTTTTTCGGCGATTGACGAAGGCTTGGTCCTGACGCTGGCTGAACCTCGGGACATGGTTGAACATCTACAGGAAGAAATCAGCCTGTTGACCGAGAAACAGCAACCCGACACCATTTTGGGTTGTGATTGCATTCTTCGCCGGCTGGAGGCCCAGCAAAAGCAGAAGACGCGCGCGATCTCGGACATCCTGTCTCGCAATCACGTGGTCGGTTTCTCGACCTATGGAGAGCAGTTCAATTCGATCCATGTGAATCAGACTCTGACCGGCGTGGCGATATACCCGCCCGAGAAAGAGTAAGGTATGATCGAACATCTCACAGACCCCTCGGACTCACTGGATCGTCAGAACGAGAAGCTTAGGAAAATCGCCGAAGCCCTGATGCGGCGGGTCGAAGAATCCACCAATGCCTCTGGTGCGGCTTATGCTCAGTTCCAACGGGCGGCGGTGCTTGAACAAGAGGTCCGCGCCCGAACGGATGACCTTGAGCGCGCGCTTGAACTTCTGAATGACTCCAACGCCAGGTTGGCGCAGGCCAACAAGGAAACCGAAGCAGCGCGCGCAGATTTGGCAAATGCGATCGAAACGGTGCAGGAAGGCTTTGCCCTGTTCAATCGCGACGAAGAACTGGTGCTGTGCAACAGCCGGTTCGGGATGCATATGCCCGACATTCAGGAACAGCTGAACCCCGGCTTGCGCTTTGCCGACTACGTGGAACTGGTCAGCCAATCCGGCTTCCTGACCTTGCCAGAGACAATGACCCCACGGGATTGGGCCAAAAGCCGCCTGGATCGTCACGCAGATGACCACGTGGTGTTCAATGTTCGTCTTTCGGGCAATCGGTGGACGCAAGTGTCAGAACACCGCACGCCAGACGGGGGCACCGTGATCCTGCAAACCGACGTTACAGACATCATGCGGATCGAACGGCAAGAAAGGGATCGCATTCTGGATGACAAGGCACGGTTGATCCGCGCCACGCTTGAACATATCGATCAGGGCGTCTGCATCTTTGACAACAAGCACCGCATGATCGGGTGGAATACCCGCGCAAGCGAGCTTTTGGCCATACCGATCACGCAATTTCAGATGGGCACGCGGTTTGAAACCCTGTCCAATCGCCTGAGCGACAACATCAGCTTTCAGAAAGGCATCACCGAGGCGGATCTGCTGGATTGGGTCAGCCGGCCAACCTATCGCCGCCCTCTTCAATTCCAGATGCATCGGGGGCGATCGAAAATCCTGTCGGTCTTTGCCCAGGAAATGCCAGACCGGGGCTTTGTGATTTCCTTTACCGATGTAACTGCGGAACGGAAGTCTGCGCAGGCCTTGTATGAAGCCAAGGAACTCCTGGAACAACGTGTGGCGTCACGCACAATGGAGCTTGCTGATGCGCTGAACGAGGCTGAGCGGGCGAACGCGTCAAAATCACGTTTTGTGGCCGCCGCCAGCCATGACCTGTTGCAACCTCTGTCTGCTGCAAAACTCTATGTTGCGTCACTGGGCAGCGGTTTGGACAATGACACCGCGCGGACCATCGCAGCAAAAGCAGAAAGCGCCCTGAATAGTGTCGAACACATTCTCGAAGCCCTGCTGGACATCTCAAAGCTGGATTCCGGGCGGGCCAAGGCGCATCTGTCCACGGTGTCGGTGGGTGAACTTTTCTTGCAGATGGAAGACGCGTTCAAGCCCGTCGCCCAG
This sequence comes from Ruegeria sp. BHSA118, assembly GCF_059613405.1. Lineage (NCBI taxonomy): Bacteria > Pseudomonadati > Pseudomonadota > Alphaproteobacteria > Rhodobacterales > Roseobacteraceae > Ruegeria > Ruegeria sp. BHSA118. The sequence continues at coordinate 26,376 of NZ_JBXWSM010000017.1, read as the reverse complement.
GCCAAAGGTCTGAAATTGCGTTTTGTTGACACAAAGGCTCTGGTCACAAGCGATGCCAGTTACCTTCGGCGGATATTGCAGAATCTGCTGTCAAACGCGATCCGGTATACCGAGACCGGGAAAGTTCTTGTTGGTGTCAGGCATCGCAAAAACGCAATTGCTTTGGAAGTCTGGGATACGGGCATCGGTATAGCATCAGACCAAAGAGATATCGTGTTTCAGGAATTTCAGCGTTTGCATTCAGATGCCAGCGCCGCCGAAGGCATGGGGTTGGGTCTTGCGATTGTCGAGCGGGCCTGCGGGTTGCTTCAACACCCCATCCAGCTGTTTTCCGAAGTTGGAAAGGGCACGGGGTTTTCGGTCGAAATACCTTTGGCCCGGGCGAAACCAGAGGTTTCTCTCTGCCCTTCAATGGTGCAAAAACCGCACTCGAATGTGCTGGGCAACACCGTCGCCCTGTTGATCGAAAACGATGAAAACCTGCGCGGCGCGTTGACCATGACCATCGAATCCTGGGGCGTCGAAGTTCTGGAATGCGAAGGCGAAAGCGAAGCGATTGGCCTTTTGCGCGAAATAGACATCCTGCCAGATTTTGTTATCGCAGACTATCAATTGAACAACGGGAAAACAGGTACGGACGCCATGCGTGCCCTGACGGATGAATTCGGGCATTTGCCCGGCTGTATTATTTCAGCCAATCGATCTCAAGAGCTTGTCCAGCAGTGCAAACAGGCAAAGCTGCCGCTGTTTTACAAACCGATAGATCCGCAACTGCTCAAATCGACGCTGGAGGCCTCTGTTGCGGGCGGCATCTGAGTTTTTCCGGTTGTCGCCTGCGTCGCAGTACGGACGGGTGTCATTCAGAAGTCTTCCGTCCGCGGGTTGGCGTTGGTCTGATCCAGCATGGACACAACTTCCGCCTTCCATCCCGCTTTTATTTTCAGCGCCAATTGCGAAGGGGGCCGATGATCCGGCGACAGGATGGCGTATTCGTATCTGAGGGGGTCCTTGAAAGGCAGGAATACCACACGGCCATGCGAGATATTCAGCTTCCGTTCTGTTGCGACAGTCAAAGGATCGACAATTGTGCAGCATTGTCCCGATCCGACAAAAGGAATGAGCGGCAGGAAATACTGGCACGTCACACTAGGTTTGTAAGTGGCGGCAGCCATCTGAAAAGCGCGCCGCACTTTCTTCTGAAAAGGGTGGGTGTCGTACAGTCCACCCATTGGCACATCATCGAGATCCGAAATCGTCACAGCCTTTTCTTGCGCTAACGGGTTGTCCCGATCCATTGCGCAAAAGCAATCTCCGCTGATGATCTCTGCCGTGAATTGCGGCTTTTTTCCCACCGGGTGTTCGAAATCAGCAAACCCGAAATCAATGTTCTGAGTGCCTGCAAGTTCCATAATCTGGGGCGAGCTGCGGGTCGACAGCGTAACCCGGATGTCCGGATTCCCGCCAACGGAACGGCTGATGAAATTCGGAAAGGCAAAAATGGACGGTCCCGGCATGGCGGCAATGTTCAGGCTGCCTGAATTTCCTTTAAGAAGCCCGTGCATCGTACTGGAAACCGTAGATAATCTGTCCAGTATTCCGGTGGTTTCCGCCAACAAGTAATGCGCCTCTGGCACTGGAATCAGACGCCGACCTTTTCGTTCGAACAGGGTCAGTCCCAGACTTCTTTCCAGGTTCTTGATTGCCAGGCTGATCGCGGGTTGTGTCCGGTTCAGCTTCTTTGCGGTTTGAGAGATGGACCCGGTTTCCATCACCTCACGAAAAACGGTCAATTGAGCAAGGTTCATATCTAAAACATAAGCTAAACTTTCATTTTGTTAAATATAACAAATTTGTATTTATGCTAAAACTCCATAGGCTGAACGGATCAGAATTCGAACAAACCGAATCCAATGATCCACAACTGGGAGCTTACGATGAAATTGATGAAATGCCTGACGGGTTTGGCTTTGGCGGGTGCATTGGCTGCACCGGCGCTTGCACAGGACCCAACCTTTTTCCGCATCGGCACTGGCGGTGCTGGCGGCACTTATTTCCCGATCGGCGGGACCATCGCCAACGGAATTTCGGCCCCTCCGGGCTCACGCCCCTGCGAAGAGGGCGGCCAATGCGGCGTGCCCGGGTTGATCGCGATTGCACAATCGACAACGGCGTCAGTCTTCAACAATGCCGCCGTCCAAAACGGCGAGCTTGAGGCCGGCCTGGCTGCGGCTGATGTAACCCGTTCGATGTATCTGGGTGAGGGCAAGTTTGAAGGCAAACCCCACCCGAAACTGCGCATCGTCGCAAACCTGTTCCCGGAAGACCTGCATCTGGTGCTGCCAGCCGGTCAGACGATCAACGACCTGAGCGATCTGGAAGGCAAGCGCGTCGGTATCGCGCAGGCGGGTTCCGGCACGCAGGTTGCCGTTCTGCAGATGCTAGATGCCTGGGGCGTCAATCGCGACAATATGGACGAGGCCGAGCTGAACAACAGTCAGAGCGCCGAGCGTCTGGCCGACGGTCAACTTGACGCCTATTTCTACGCAGCAGGCTGGCCGGTTGCCGCAATGGTGCAGCTGTCTTCGACCAAGGGCATGAACCTGCATTCCTTCAGCGAAGAAGATCTGGCAAAGATCAACGAGATCATTCCTGCCTATATCCCGTCCGCCATCCCGGGCGGTGTATATGAAGGCATCGATTCCGAAACCAAGACCCCCGCGGTCAGCGCGATGCTGGTTGTGTCATCGGATCTGTCCGAAGATCTGGTCTATCAGCTGACCAAGGCCCTGTGGAACGACAACACGCGCAAGCTGCTGGACAACGGCCACGCAAAGGGCAAGCAGATCACGCCTGATACTGCCCTCAACGGCGTCAAGGCGCTGGGTGTTCCGCTGCATCCGGGTGCTGAGAAGTTCTATAAAGAAGCCGGTCTTCTTCAATAACCACATCTGACTGAAACCTGTCGTCGGTGCCCCTTCTTGGGGCACCGCACTCTGGAATTTTGCGAAATCGGGGGGCCATCATGTCCGCGACCCAGAAACTTGATGACCACGAACTGACGGCCGAGGAACTGGCGGCCATCGAAGAACAGTTCGATGAAGGCGCCGCTGTCCGGCAGGTCACGCCCACGGCAGGCAAGGTGTTGCGTGTCGTCGCCCTGATCTTTGCGTTCTACGAATTCTTCACGGCTGGGTTCGGCCTGCCGGCCGACCACTGGCATATGGGTATCTATCTGGCTCTGCTGTTCATTCTGGTCTACGCCACGATCCCGATTGTCGGGGCCAAAAGCCTCTATGCTCTCAAAGTCAGTCGCTTCCGCATCGGCAACGTCCCTCTCTATGATCTGGTGTTCATGGCGCTTGGCATCATCGCCGCGCTTTACGTTGGTTTCGCCTGGCGCGGTATCCCGTTCCTGGGGATCGAGGAACAGACGTTCCGCATGGGCAATCCAAACAGCTATGATGTAATCCTCGGCGTCATCATCATCCTTCTGGTACTGGACATTGCGCGCCGCACGCTGGGTTGGGTGCTGCCGCTGATTATCTGCGTATTCATCTCATACGCGCTGATGGGTCCTTATTTTCCCGGATTGCTGCAACATCCGGGCGTGAATTTCAAAACCTTCGTATCGTCGATGTACTTCCCGCAGGAAGGAATCTATGGCGTGACGCTTTGGGTCGTTTCGACCATCGTGTTCCACTTTGTCCTGTTCGGCGTGATCGCGCAGCGGACCGGACTGGGGCAACTTTTCATCGACAACGCAACCATTCTGGCGGGCCGCTATACCGGCGGTCCGGCCAAAGTGTCGGTGGTATCCTCGGCCTTTTTCGGCACGATCTCGGGCTCTTCGGTGGCCAACACTGTTTCGACCGGCGCGCTGACCATTCCCAACATGAAGCGCCTTGGATACCCTGGCCATTTTGCAGGCGGGGTCGAGGCCGCGTCTTCGGCAGGTGGTCAGATCACACCACCGATCATGGGCGCTGCGGCCTTCATCATGGCCGAGTTCCTCGAGGTGCCTTATACCACAATCGTGATCGCGGCGATCTTTCCGGCGATCCTGCATTATGTGGGCGTCTTTGCCGTGGTGCATCTGATGGCGCGCAAGCTGAACCTGCAAGGCCTGGCGAAAGAGCAATTGCCGCAGCTCAAGGCCGTCTGGGCAGAAGGTTGGGCCAATATCGTTCCGTTGATTGGTCTGCTGGTCGTCCTTTTTACCGGCTACACGCCGTTCATGTCGGCCTTCTGCGGTATTTCGCTGGCGGTTATCGCGGGCATGTCGCGGATCAAGCAACCGCCAACACTGATCTACGCAGCGGCGTTTCTTGCGTTCGTACTTTGGAAGTTCTCTGACGGTGGGTTCGACCTGACCATGACGGCGATCCTGTGCGGATTGTCGGTAATCGCCACGCTGAACCCGCAGAAACGGATCGAAGTGCCCGAGATGCTGGCCGCGGTCGAACTTGGGGTAAAATACTCGCTGGCCGTGGGGGCCGCTGCCGCCGCCGTTGGTATCGTGGTGGGCGTCATCAACACCACCGGCATCGGCTTTCGCATCGGCTTCATGGTCACGCAGGGCGCGGGCAATCTGGCATCCGATCTCTACAACATGATCTCGTTCGGCAGTTTCCAACTGTTTGCGATGGAAGACCTGCAACTGTTTATCTCGCTGGTCTTCATTGCCATCGTCTGCATTCTGATGGGTGCCGGCATCCCGACCACGGCGCTGTACATCATGCTCGTCTCGGTCGCGCAGCCTGCGCTGGCGCAGTTGGGGGTTCCACCCATCGCCAGCCATCTGTTCGTGCTGTATTACGGCGTGGTCTCCGAGATCACACCTCCGGTCTGTACGTCGGCTTATGCGGCGGCAGCGATTGCGAATTCCAACCCGTTCCGCACCGGGCTGTCCGCCTTTACGTTGGGACTGGGCAAGGTCATCGCGCCGATGGCGTTCGTCTATGCGCCGGTCCTTCTGTTTGTGTCCTCAACCGGGTTCAACTTGTGGGAGTTCACTTATACTGCCACCAGCTGTATTGCCGGTGTCATCGCGCTTTCGGCAGCGGTCGTGGGGTATTGGTTGCAGCCACTCAACCTCGTGTCGCGCATCCTGATGGCCATTGCCGGGATAATCTTCGTGGCACCCACGCTGACGGCTGATCTGATCGCATTGACGGTGGCGTCACCTGTCATCATCACACAGGTGATCGCCCGCAGCCGAATTCAAGCAACGGTCTGACATGCCTGAACAAGTGACCATCATCGGCGCCGGGATCGTCGGTCTGTGTTGTGCGCTCTCGTTGCAGGAGCGCGGTATTGCCGTGCGTCTGATCGACCGTGGAGAACCGGGGCAGGAGACATCGTTCGGCAATGCCGGTGTCGTCTCGCCCTGGTCGGTCATTCCACAGGCCACGCCGGGTATCTGGAAAACGATCCCTCGGATGCTGCTGGACCCGAAAAGCGCTTTGACCGTCAGACTTGCGTACTGGCCCAGGATGATACCCTGGGGCCTGAGGTTCCTGAAGAATTCAAGCGTGAAATCCGTACGCAATATCTCGGACGCAATGGAGGTGCTGTGCCGTCCTTCGATAGATCTGTACCGAAGACATCTGCAAAATACCGGGCACGACGACCTTATTGTCGATTCCAACTATATCCACGCGTTTCGCAACCCGGATCAGGCTGACCTGAAAGAACTGGGATATCTGATCCGGCAGGAAAAAGGCGGGCATCTAGAGCGGATCGACGGACCAGAATTGCGCCGGATCGAACCTGCGTTATCCAGAGATTTCAAGGCTGCGATCCTGATCAAGGGACAGGCGCGGGTCACGTCTCCTGGCCGGGTCGGTGCGGTTTTGGCCGACAAGGCCCGTCGACAAGGCGCCGAGTTTGTGCGGACAGAAGTCAAAGAATTAAAGCGCATGGAAGACGGACAATGGCACTTGACCTCGCTGGCCGGCGCGCTTCACGCCGATACTGTCGTGCTGGCCGCCGGGGTTTGGTCTGCCGAGCTGCTGAAACCTTTGGGTTTGCCCGTGCCACTGGCGGCCGAGCGTGGATACCATGTCCAATTCGCGACCCCCTCTGCCAGCCTGGAAAACTCGGTGATGGACGTGGACGCCAAGGTGGTGGCCAGTTCGATGCAGGACGGTCTGCGTGTGGCCGGCACCGCCGAATTCGGCAGCATCGACGCGCCGCCGGATCCACGCAAACAGTCGCTGCTGACCGCACAGGCCCGCGCAATGATGCCGGATCTGAACACCTCGGATACGCAGTTCTGGATGGGCCGGCGCCCGTCTTTTCCCGACAGTTTGCCTGCGATTGGTCCGGTAGAGGGGCACAAGGGCCTGTTCACCGCCTTTGGTCATTCCCATTACGGTTTGATGATGGCCCCCAAAACCGGCGAGCTGGTGGCTGATCTGGTGTCAGGGCAACGCCTCAACATCCCATTGGGTTCATTCGCCTTGTCGCGATTTTGACGCGCAACAACCACCGTTTCGAAGAAGGATTACCCCATCATGCCGATCTACCAGGGTGGACAGAATATCTGCGGAGCCTCAATCGGGGTTTTGTGTTTGGAAAGCTATTTTCCCAAACCTCCCGGTCATATCAAGAATCCTTCCAGCCTGCCGTTCCCGGTGCTGTACGAGATGATAGATGGCGTCACGGTGCCAACGCTGCTGAACAATCCGACGACTGATCTGCTGAACCCATTCATTAAAGGCGCGCAACGGCTTGAGGCTGAAGGCGTGCGCGCCATTACTGGAAGTTGCGGGTTTCTCGCCCTGTTCCAAAAAGAGTTGGCCGCGGCCGTATCGGTGCCTGTTTTCGCTTCGAGCCTGATACAGGTGCCGTTGGCCTTTCACATGACCGGGGCCAGCGCACCGGTCGGGGTGATTACAGCGGATTCGTCAGCGCTGACGCAACGCCATTTCGAAGGCGTTGGGGCGGGGGGCGTTCCGGTGGCCGTACAGGGTCTGGAACACACCAGCGAGTTTGCCGAAGTCATCCTGCGCAACACGCGCACCCGTATGGACACAGATCTGATCGAGGCCGAAGTGCTGGACGCTGCGCGCAGGCTGAAGCGCGATACACCCGAAATACGCTCTGTGGTATTGGAATGCACGGATCTTCCCCCTTATGCAAAACGCATTCAGGAAGACCTGAAACTGCCGGTCTTCGACCTGACGACGCTGGCGCAAATGGCGCACAATGTAAGCGCACGCACCGGGTATCGCGGGCTGATGCCGTGGGGGTGAGGCTGTTGCGGGTTGGTGTTTTCGTCCAATGGCCCAGAAATGTCGAATAGCCGCGAAAATAGTTGCTATCCGCCGATGCTTTTCGACGGACCGGTACAAGGGACTTTCCCTTACTGAAACGGCTGGTTAAGAAGCCCTTCCACTGCCGTTTCAGGAGGCCCCTTTGGACCGTATCGCCCGCACCATAGCCACCGAGATCAATGCACGCCCCGATCAGGTCGGTGCTGCGATCAATCTATTGGATGACGGAGCGACGGTTCCCTTTGTCGCCCGCTATCGGAAGGAAGCAACCGGTGGGTTGGACGACACCCAATTGCGCCTTCTGTCCGAGCGTTTGACCTATCTGCGTGAGCTTGAGGCACGGCGCGAAACCATCCTGAAGTCAATAAAAGAACAGGGGAAGCTGACCGAAGATCTGAGTAGATCGATAGCTCGGGCAGAAACCAAGGCACAGCTGGAAGACATCTATCTGCCTTACAAGCCCAAGCGGCGCACCAAGGCGATGATCGCGCGAGAAAACGGGCTGGAACCCCTGGTCGAAGCCATTCTGGCCGATCGCGATGCGGACCCGGAAACACTGGCCGGGACATACCTGAGCGAAGCTGTCGCTACCCCTCGAGACGCGCTGAATGGCGCGCGGGACATTCTGACCGAACGATTGACGGAAAATGCGAAACTGCTGGGTGAATTGCGGGCCTTCATGCAGCGCGAGGCGCTGCTCAGTGCAAGGATTGTCGACGGGAAAGAAAAGGAAGGCGCCAAGTTCAGTGATTATTTTGACTATTCCGAACGATGGGCGGATGTTCCATCGCATAGGGCATTGGCGATGCTGCGGGCGTCAAAAGAGGGCATTGTTTCACTTGATATCGCGCCGGAACCGGAGTTCGGGGCAGCCCGGGCCGAATCCATCGTGGCCGCGCATTTGCAGACCCGTGGCCAAGGACCGGGTGATGCCTGGTTGCGCAAGGTGGCCGGGTGGACATGGCGGGTCAAGCTTTCGCTGTCCATGATGGTCGAACTGATGGCCGAACTGCGCAGTCGGGCACAGGACGAGGCAATTCAGGTCTTTTCACGCAACCTCAAGGACTTGCTGTTTGCTGCTCCGGCGGGTGCCAAGGCCACCTTGGGTCTTGATCCCGGCATCCGCACCGGCGTGAAAGCGGCGGTGGTTGACGCTACGGGCAAGGTCGTGGCCACTGACACGCTGTATCCCTTTCAACCCAAAAACGATTTGCGCGGGGCGCAGGCTGCCATCCTGAATCTGATCTCGGCCCATCAGATCGAACTGATCGCCATCGGAAACGGAACAGCGAGCCGGGAAACTGAACGGTTGGTTGCAGATACGCTGGCTCTGCTCCCCAAGGCGGTAAAAGCGCCAACCAAGGTGGTTGTGTCCGAAGCCGGGGCTTCGGTCTATTCCGCGTCGGAACTGGCAGCACGAGAGTTTCCCGATCTGGATGTTTCGCTGCGCGGGGCGGTGTCCATCGCCCGGCGATTGCAGGACCCTTTGGCAGAACTGGTCAAAATCGAACCGAAATCCATCGGCGTCGGTCAATACCAGCATGACGTAGACCAGCACCGCCTGTCGCAATCCCTGAATTCTGCGATCGAGGATGTCGTGAACGCGGTCGGGGTTGACCTGAACACAGCCTCTGCACCTTTGCTTGCGCGCGTGTCGGGGCTGGGCCCCGCGCAAGCCGAAGCCATCGTCGTCCATCGCGATCTGAACGGGCCGTTTCAGTCGCGCAAGGACCTGTTGTCCGTTGCCGGCCTGGGTCCGCGTGCGTTTGAACAATGCGCCGGGTTTCTTCGCATAAGGGACGGCGCAGAACCGCTTGATGTGTCTTCAGTGCACCCCGAAGCCTATGAAGTCGCGCGCCGCGTCGTGTCGGCCTGCGGGCGGGATATCAGGCACATCATGGGCCATGAGGGGGCCTTGAAAGGGTTGCGGGCACAACAATTCGTAACCGAAGATTTCGGCCTGCCCACGGTTCTGGATATCTTTGCCGAGCTTGAGAAACCCGGACGGGACCCTCGGCCCAGCTTTGTCACGGCCTCTTTCGCGGATGGCATCGAAGAGATAACCGATCTGAAGCCCGGAATGGTTCTTGAGGGCACCGTGACAAACGTGGCGGCCTTTGGGGCATTTGTGGATGTGGGCGTTCATCAGGACGGTCTGGTTCATGTCAGCCAGCTGGCCGACCGCTTCATCAAGGACCCGCATGAGGTCGTCAAGGCCGGGCAAGTCGTGAAAGTGCGCGTTGTCGAGGTGGATGTACCCAGAAAGCGGATCGGGCTTTCGATGCGCAAACAGGGCGACGGCGGAAAGCGACGGGCCTGATCTGCAATCTGCACATTATCCGGGCGTAACGACATGAAGGCGTTACCCGCCGGAAATAGCGTGCAGACCGACATGGGCAGCCAGCATGCATTGTTTTCATTGCGCGCTGAACTGGGTATCAGCAAGAGAGTTCTCAGCGGCGCCGAACGGATCGAAATGGAAACGACAGTTCATGCAGTACCACAACAAGCCATTCAACAAGCTTCAGGTCGGTGATACTGCCGAGCTGGCCCGTACGTGCTCGGTCGATGATTTCTATGTGTTCGCCAACAATTCCGGCAATCACAATCCGCTTCATCTGGCCAGCGAAGACGGCGACGGCGACCACGCCGACGAAGCGGTTGCCCCTGCCATGTTCGTGGGGGCCCTGATCTCGGCCGTTTTGGGGAACGTTCTGCCGGGGGCAGGGACGCTCTATAAATCGCAGCGATTTGATTTTGTGGAAAGGGCGCATGCCGGTGATGAGCTGGTATCCAAGGTCACCGTTCTGGAAAAGCGACCAAACCGGGAGGTTGTCTTTGACACGGTCGTTACGCGCCCATCGGACGGTGCCGTGATCGTAAGCGGGCAGGCCGTCGTGGTCGCGCCGGAGAAAGAGATGGTGTTCGCCGAGTTGGATTTGCCCGGGCTGGTGGTGAAACGTCATCGTCACTTTGATGCCATGCTGGAAAAGGTACGCCCGCTGCCGCCCATGCTGACCGCTGTTGTGGCCCCGGAAGAGCCCAATGCCCTGGGTGGGGCGCTGCTGGCCGCGCATGAGACGATCATCACACCCGTTCTGATCGGTGACCCGGACAAAATCGCAAACGCGGCCGCCGAAATCGGAGCGTCGTTGGATGGTATTGAAATCATACCGCAAGGCGATCACGTCCGTGCGGCCCATGCAGCGGTCGATCTGGTTGCAGAAGGTCGTGCGAAAGCACTGATGAAAGGGCATCTGCATACGGATGAATTGCTGAAGGCCGCGCTCAGGCGCGAAAATGGCCTGCGCACCGGCCGCCGCTTTACCCATGTCTTTGTCATGGACGTCCCCGGACAACCCAGACCTTTGTTGGTGACAGATGCGGCGATCAATATCGAGCCGGACCTGGAAACCAAGATTGATATTGTCCAGAATGCAATCGACCTGGCCCTGTCGCTGGGGATCGAAAACCCCAGGGCGGGTGTTCTGTCCGCCATCGAAACCGTCAATCCGGCGATCCAATCCTCGGTTGATGCGGCTTTGCTGTCGAAAATGGCGGAACGCGGTCAGATCACGGGCGGGCTTGTTGACGGCCCTCTTGCCATGGACAATGCCGTCAGCCTTGCGGCGGCGCGTTCCAAAGGGATTGTGTCGGATGTTGCGGGCAAAACCGATATTCTGGTAGTGCCAAATCTGGATGCCGGGAACATGATGGCCAAGCAACTGACCTATATCGCCAATGCAGAAGGGGCCGGTCTGGTCATGGGGGCCAAAGTTCCGATCATTTTGACCAGCCGCGCCGATGACGACAAAGCCCGGCTGGCGTCCTGTGCCGTGGCGGCGCTGCACGAAGCCTTTTCCTTACCGCGTACCGGAGCACCCGCATGACACATGTCGTGACACTGAACGCTGGATCGTCTTCCATGAAATTCGGTCTGTTCAAGCTGACCGATGACGATCCGATCATGGTGTGCACCGGCGCGGTCGAACGGATTGGAGAACCAGAGCCGCTTGTCAAGGCAAAGTCTTCCGACGGAAGTGTCCTTGCCAGCGGCACCGCCGGAGAAATACATGATCACGCCGCAGCCCTGGACTGGGTTTTGAACCTGCTTGCGCGCTCATTTCCAAACAGCGACGTGACTGCGGTCGGGCATCGTGTGGTCCACGGTGGACCTGACATTGACGCTCCGGTGCCATTGACCAAGGCATCCATTCAAGAGCTGGACAAGCTGTCTCCGTTCGCGCCTTTGCATCAGCCGCACAATCTGGCCGGAGCAAGGGCCGCGATGGAACGTTTTCCGAACGCGGTTCAGATCGCCTGTTTCGATACGGCCTTTCACCGCAATCATCCGTGGGAGAATGACGTTTTCGCGTTACCGCGCGAGTATTACGACAAAGGTGTTCGGCGTTATGGCTTTCATGGGCTGAGCTATGAATTCATTTCGGATCACATGGCAAAAACAGCGCCGCTTTTGCACGAAGGGCGCGTGGTCGTGGCCCATCTGGGCAATGGTGCATCGATGTGTGCGATGATCGGAGGGCGTTCCGTCGGATCGACCATGGGGTTTTCGGCCCTTGACGGGCTGCCCATGGGGTCACGCTGTGGTCAACTAGATCCCGGAGTGGTCCTGTACCTGATGGACCAGGAAGGGCTGAGCGCTGACGAAATCTCGGATCTGTTGTTCCGGAAGTCGGGGCTGTTGGGCCTGTCCGGGCTGTCCAACGATATGCGTACCCTGGAAAAGGCGGACACACGCGAAAGTCGTCAGGCGATCAGCTACTTCACCTTCCGTATCCGGCGCGAGCTTGGCGCGATGGCGGCCATTCTCGGCGGTATCGACGCCTTGGTGTTTACCGGTGGGATCGGAGAAAACTCACGTTTGGTGCGTGAGCGGGTGTGCTCTGGGATGGGATGGCTGGGCATCGAGCTCAATCCCGACGCAAATGCCGACAATGACCGGATTATTTCAACCGATCTGTCCCGCGTCGTGGTCATGGCAATCCCGACCAATGAAGAACTGGTCATTGCCCGTGCAGCGGCAGACCTGTTGGCCAAACGCCCACGGCTCAGAACTGCCTAGCGACCTGCGTTTCGACATAGGTCCAGCGATAGGCAGGCGGGGTCGGTCCCTTGTTCCGGCCGCCTTGCTGCATCTGTTCCCACGCATGGGCCAGAATGCCAACCGATCTGGAAAGGCAAAACAGACCGCGTGCCAGTGGGGGCGCAAAGCCCAACTCGGCATAGATCACCGCGGTGGCACCATCTATGTTCATAGGAACAGGCTTACCCTTGCACCGGGGCAACTCAGCCTCGATCGCCTGCCCGATCTGTAGGAATTGACCATCACAAGCCCCGTCCTTCACAGCATCACGGACCAACGCCATCAGACGTGGTGCGCGCGGATCCGTTGGCGTGTGGAAACGATGGCCAAAACCCGGCAATATCTTTCCTTCACGCTCGATCCACTCGTCCAGGGTCTGATCCAACCGGCCGGGATGTTGCGCCACGAAATGGTACAGCATAACCGCTTGCTCGCCAGCCCCGCCGTGAATATCCCCCAACATGTTCACAGCGCTCGCCATCGCGTTGTTCAGGGGCAGCCCGCAGGTCACGGCCATGCGCGCCGTTGCGATGGAAGGCGCCTGAGGCCCATGGTCCACAGCGGCGACCAGCGCGGCCTCGAACAACCGGGCCTGCGCGCCAGATGGTCGGTCGCCACGAACCATGAACCAGATCATCTCGCTGAAACTGAGATGCCCGATCAGATTCTGGATCGGCTCTCCTCGCAGGTCGATCCGGCCCGGTTCCATATCGATGATGGAAGTCGTCCACCAATCGGACACATCGCTCATATGATGCCTTCCTTGCTCAAAGCGTCCATTTCCGCGCCGGTCAACCCAATTTCAGACCAGATCGCGATATTGTCTGCCCCAAGTTCAGGCGGTGCGGTTTGGGGCATTTGCCGTTCGCCGTCCATGACAATGGGGCTGCCTGCAAGTTTCATGTCTTCGCCTTGCACCCGCAAAGACCCGATCAGACCACGACCGGCAAGCTGTTCGTCATCAAGCGCCTCGGGCACGGTCAATACCTGCCCGGCCGGCACTCCGATCGCGTTGAGTTCGCTGACCCAGTCTGATGCCGCTCTGGTCCGCAGGGTTTCCTCCAGCGCCGCGCGCAGGGCGTGGCGATTGCGCTTGCGGTCTTCGCGTGTTTCATAGTCCGGGTGGGCCAGCAGGTCTTGCCGGCCCAGATGCCGGGTTAGCGCCTGCCACTGTTCGTCACGGTTGGCGGCAATGTTGATGGGACCGTCAGAGCTTGCAAATGTTCCTGACGGCGCTGACGTCGTGTTTTCGTTGCCATGGGCCCCGGGAATTGCACCGGCGATCAGATAGTTCGACACGACCCAACCCATTGTCGAGATCACGGCTTCGGACATCGCCACATCCAGATAGGCCCCGCGAGGGTTGGCGTTCAGGGCGGCGGACACTGCAAAAGCGGCCGTCATCCCACCGATCGTATCCGCCAAAGGATAGCCAACTCGATAGGGCGCAGTGTCAGGGCCGCCGGTGACAGACATCACGCCACTGATACCCTGCACGATCTGGTCATAGGCCGGATCGCCTCGGCGGGGGCCGTCCTGACCGAACCCGCTTATGGCACAGTAAATCAGGCTGGGGTTCACATCGCGCAAGGCGCCATATCCAAGTCCAAGCCGATCCATCACACCGGGGCGAAAGTTCTCTACCAATACGTCGGCAGTCTGGACAAGGCGTTTCAGCAGCGCCTTGCCCTGTTCTGATTTCATGTTGAGCGTGATGGACTTTTTTTCAGCATTCTGCGCCAGAAAGCTGACGCCCATACCGGCCTTGTTTCTGGCAGGATCAGCACCCAGAACGCGGGCAAGGTCGCCGCCGCCAGGGCGTTCGACCTTGATCACTTCGGCGCCCATGAGCGCCAGTTGATAGCAGCAATACGGACCCGCGAGGACATTCGTCAGATCGAGAACCCGTATTCCTGCCAATGGCTCAGTCACCGTCGGCAACCCCTGCGGCCCGGGCACGCGCGCGGCGTGCGCGATAGCTGGGCAACAGCACCAGTAGCACCGCGACAACAAGCAGACCCAGCGTCATCGGACGTTCCCAGATGAAAGCGATACCGTCATAGAGCTGCATCGAGCGGGCAAAGTTGTCCTCCATCATCCCCCCAAGGATGAAACCGATCAGCAGCGGCGCAAGCGGGTAGTCGGCAAATTTCAACGCCGTGGCGCAAACTCCGAAGCCAACAAGTATCAAAAGCTCGGTCGCATTGTTCTGCCCGATATAGGCCCCCATCAGAGTGAAGAACAAAATGAAGGGGATCAGGTAATTGCGCGGTACCGAGAGAACCTTTGCGATATATGGGATCAGCGGCAGGTTCAGGATCAGCAGAACAAGGTTGCCAATGAACATTGACATGATGACGGCCCAGAATATCTGCGGCTCGTCCAGCATCAGCCGTGGGCCGGGCGTCACGTTCAGGGCAATCAGTGCGCCAAGCAGGATCGCGGTGGTGCCGGACCCGGGAATGCCCAGCGTCAGCAGCGGCACGAAAGACCCGGTACATGCCGCGTTGTTCGCCGTTTCGGGCGCAGCCAGACCTTTTATTGACCCTTTTCCGAATTCGTCCTGTTCCTCTTTCGGGGCAATGTTGCGTTCGACCGCGTAGCCGAGGAAGCTGGCAATCGTTGCCCCTGCACCGGGCAGAACCCCGATGAAGAAGCCCTGTACAGATTGGCGGCCGATCACCGGCGCGATGGCCTTGGCTTCACTGCCTGTGATGCGCAGGTCCTTGATCTCGCCGTCATCCCCCTGAAGGTTCTTTGGTTTGAGCACCAGAAACAGCGCTTCGGGCAGGGCGAACATGGCCATGGCAAGCGTGATGAAGCCAAAGCCCGATTGCAGATCCATGATACCCATTGTGAAACGCGGCAGGTTGAACAATGCACCTTCACCGACTGTTGCCATGATCAACCCAAGTAGCGTCATGATGACGGCTTTGGCCACTTGACCGGTGCCTGCGAAGGCTGCGATCGCGGACAGGCCCACGACCATAAGCGCAAAATACTCGGCCGAGTGGAACAGCAGTGCCACCGAAGACAGAGCAGGGGCAAAGACCATCAACAAAATGGCCCCGATCGTACCGCCGGCAAAACTTGCAATAGCTGCAACAGTCAACGCTTTGCCCGCTTTGCCCTGGCGAGCCATCGGATAGCCGTCGAAACTGGACGCAACAGTGCCCGCGACCCCCGGCGCGTTGAGAAGGATCGAAGATGTCGAACCGCCAAAAATGGCGCCGTAATACACACCGGCCAGCAGGATCAGCGCTGCGGACGGGTCGCCCATGGAAATCGCGACCGGGATCATGATGGCGATGATCGACATCGGCCCAAGACCCGGAAGCATACCGATGAACGTGCCGATCAGGCACCCCGCGACCACCATCAGCAGGTTTTGAATTGAGAAGGCCGTTTGCAGACCGATCAGAAGTCCTTCGAGCATGTCAGCCTCCGAAAATGCCCGGCAATGGGCGCATGTAGATGCCAAGAACTTCCTGAACCAGATACCAGACCGCGCCTGTGGCGATCAGCGCGACGGGTAGCATGACGTGCCATTTGCGCTCACCCAGAATGAAAGACCCGAGGATCAGAAAGGCCGAGGTCGAGATCAGAAACCCAACAGGGCGCAGGCAAAGCGCGTAAATCACCATCAAGGCCAGCAACATAAGCGCTTGATCAAGGTGGTATTCGCCCAGTCGCCGATAATCGATATCGGCTTCCTTTGGTTCCGCCTTTTCAAAGCCCAGCAAGATAATCGTGGTGGTGATGATACCCAGAACCGACAGCACTTTGGGGAAGGTGCTGGGCCAGATCGGGTTTCTCTGCATGAAAGGGGGCAGGCTGCCGTCCATCGTGAACCAAGCCGCATAGCCATATGTCAAACACACACCCAGAAGAATGAGCGCGATCCAGCGATCCAGCGCCATGAGACCCCCTCCCTGTTCTTGTTCGTGGGAAGGCAGAGCGGCGGATCCGCTCTGCCGAAAATGGACTTAGAGGAAGCCCAGCTTTTTCATCAGATCGCCGATCTGCTGTTCCTGCTGCTCCAGGAATGTCTGGAAATCTGCGCCCGAGTTGTGGATGTTGACCCAACCATTGCGTGCACGAACCTCTTCCCATTCCGGGGTGTCATACATCTTGGCAATCGCTTCCTGGTAGGCGGTCAATTGTTCTTCGGGCAGACCGGGGGCCGCGAAAAAGCCGCGCCAGTTCACGAAGGTGGTATCAATACCCTGTTCCTTCATCGTCATCGCGTCAGGAGCCGCATCAACGCGCTCTTCGGACGTCACGCCGATAATCTTGACTTCACCCGCATTCGCCAGATCGACCGCTTCCGAGAAACCGGTGGACAAGGCGGCGATTTCACCCGACAGCAGGGCCGCCATGGCTTTGCCGCCCGCATCATAGGGGATGTATTTCACGACGAGCGCATCCTTGCCCGCTGCTTCCATCACCATCGCGGCGACCAGGTGGTCCATTCCGCCGGGAACCGAGCCGCCACCGATCGCTGTGCCGCTTGGGTCCGCATCAAAAGCGGCAAGCAGATCTGCCATCGAGTTGATCGGGCTGTCTTTGCCCACAACGATCGCGGCATAGTCGCCGATAGTGCCTGAAACCAGTGTCAGATCACGGAAGTTGTGAGGAAATACGCCGGTCAATGAGCGGATCACGATCGGCGTCGAATTCACCATCAGAGTGCCGTGATTGCTGTCGGCATTTTCGATCAGATATCCAATGGCTTTGCCGCCACCGCCGCCCGACATGTTTTCGTATGACGCCGTGCCGACAAGACCAGCTTTTGTCAGCGCCTCGCCCGTGCCGCGCGCCGTTCCGTCCCAGCCGCCACCGGCGCCACCGGGGATCAGAAAGTGAATGCTGTCCACGACCTGATCTTCAGCCATGGACGGCCCGGCCAGACCAAAGGCAGCCACAGCTGCAATCAGGGCGCGACGGCCCAGTGTGAATGTCGTCATGATGTCCTCCCATTTGACAACCAGCCGCATGGCGGCTCAGATTGGGTGGAACAAAAACACATCAACCTGACATCAACCTGTCACGCAGGAAAAATAGCAAAAATCCCATGAAATTCCTTCTTGTGGAAGACAATCTTGATCTGGCGAACGCCATCTGTTCGCGCATGAGGTTAGACGGCCATGTGGTTGATCACGCTTCTAAATTGGATGAGGCGACCGCCTTTACCGAAACTCAGGAATATGACCTTATTCTGCTGGATATCATGTTGCCGGATGGGGACGGGCGTGACTTTCTCAAACGGCATCGCGCAGGTCATCTGGACACCCCCGTGATCGTTTTGACCGCACGCAGCCAGGTCTCGGATCGAATCGGTTCGCTGGATCTGGGGGCCGACGACTATGTCACCAAACCGTTCGATCACGCCGAACTTGAGGCCCGCTGCCGCGCCGTTCTGCGCCGCAAATCCGGGAATGCACGGACAACGATTGAAGTGGGCGGAATAATCTTTGACCCTTTGGCAGGTCATCTGACGGTAGGGGATGAGACTGTTTCGTTGCGCAACCGGGAACTGCGCCTTCTGGAACTGTTCATCAGCGCGCCTGGTCAGGTTTTTTCGAAACAGAAATTGACCGACCGGCTTTTTTCTTATGATGACGATGTCTCGGACAATGCAATCGAGGTTTACGTTGGCCGCCTTCGCAAACATCTTGAACCGTCGGACCTGAAGATCACCACGCTTCGCGGTCTTGGATACAGGCTGGATCATGCCTCCTGATCCTTATGTGTCAGGATCGCTTCGGAACAGGCTGGTCCTGACTTTGATCGGTGGTGCCGCGATATTGGCGTTTCTTCTGTTTATCGCGGTTCGCAACTATGCCGCACAGGTCGCGCAACAAGGGCAGGACAACATCCTGGGGGCGTCGGTCACCTCAATTCTGGACGCGGCCGCCTTGCGCGACGGTCAGTTGGAGGTTGATATTCCCCATGCAGCCTTCGCCATGCTCAGCACATCGTCCGACGACCGGGTTTTTTACGCGATTTTTCAGGATGGCGCGTTTCTGTCAGGATATGAAGATTTGCAGCCGGCCACAGGGCAATTCGACGGCAAGTGGAGCTTTCAAGCCAGTCGGATACGGGGTGAAACCGTACGTCAGGTCAGTGCTCGGCGAACCCTGGTGGGCCTGAACAAACAAACCGTCATCGAAGTCGCGTTGGGCCAAACGCAGGACGCGCTTGCGGAAACTCTGGACCAGATTTCACGCAACGCGGCGATTTTGGGCATCGGGTTCTTTGCACTTGCTGCTGCGCTGTCGTTCTGGGCCACCTCGTCCACGATTGGCCAATTGAACAGGCTTACGACCTCTGTCACCCGGCGCGGCCCACAGGACCTGAGCCCGTTCAAAAAACCCGTACCCCGCGAAATGGCTCCTTTGGTGGCGTCGTTGAACTCTTTGATGGGGCGACTGGATCAGTCACTGAGCCAATCGGAAGATTTCATCGCCGAGGCGGCCCACCGGGTGCGCACCCCTTTGGCAACCGTTCGATCTTATGCCGATGCCACATTGCAGAGGGTCGAAAAGGAGGAAAATCGCGAAGCATTACGCTCAATGGTGCGGGCCATTGATGAAAGCTCGCGTGCGGCGGGGCAATTGCTGGATCATGCGATGATCACGTTCCGCGCCGATCACTTGGAGCGCGAAGACATTGATCTCAATGCTTTGGTCCGTGATCTGGTGCAGCGTCTCACGCCAATCGCCGAGATGAAGGACTTGTCGCTTTCCCTGAGTGGCGATCCAAAAGTTTCCTACTCGGGTGATCCCATTCTTATTCAAAACGCTGTGCGCAACATGATCGACAACGCTTTGAAATATGCGCCTGCGGACAGTTTCGTACGCATCGAGGTTGTTTCTGAACCGCGCATTCAGATAATTGTCAAAGATCGTGGGCCGGGGTTTCCTCCTAACGAGATCGGCACTTTGACACGCCGTTTTGAACGCGGGAAGAACGCAAGCGGAACCATCGGATCCGGATTGGGTCTAACAATCGTCCAGGACGTTGCAACTGCGCATGGTGGCACACTGGAATTGACCAATCGGCAGGGGGGCGGCGCGTGCGTTATCTTATCGCTTTGATTTTCTTCAGCCTTCCGGTCGTTGTTGTCGCCCAAACCTGGGAGGACAGGCAGGTTTTCAACGCCTCGGCGGATGAGGCGCATCTTCGCGTGATCTCAAGCACGGACACTTTTCTGTTCGAACCCTTGATTGCGGGTTTCATTGAAGAAAACCCCGGTATCTCTGTCGAATACCTGGTGACCGGCACCGCGGATATTGACCGAATAGTTCGCGCCGCGCCGGAAGAGTTTGATGTCGTGATTTCCAGCGCAATGGACCTGCAACTGAAACTGGCAAACGACGGTTTCGGGCGTATCATCGACGACATACCGCTGCCATCCTGGGCGCAATGGCATCAAAGCCTTTTCGCGTTCACCTCGGAACCGGCGACAATTGTGATTAACCGCGCGGCCTTTGCCGGCGGCCCCATCCCCGAGACCCGGCAACAACTGATTGAAATCCTTCGTTTGCGTCCGGATGATTTCAGGGGCCGTGTGGGCACATATGACATCCGTCAATCCGGTCTGGGTTATCTATTCGCAACTCAGGATGCCCGCGCGTCCGAGACGTATTGGCGGCTCATGGAGGTAATGGGAGGGTTGGACGTGCGCCTGTACTGTTGTTCGGCGGATATGATCGATGACCTCGTCAAGGGTGAGATTGCAGTGGCTTACAACGTTCTGGGCAGCTATGCCGAAGCCCGCGCCGGAAGCAAGGACATTGTGGAAATCATTCTGCCGTCGGATTTTCAGACGACCATGATGCGCACGGCCATGGTGCTGAATGGAACCGCGCAACCGGACGCGGCCACGTCTTTTCTAAAACACCTGATATCCAACCAAACCAAGCGGGTAGGCGACCGCGCTACCTTGCCGCCCTTGGCCCCGCACGAAACCGGCACCGATCGCGAAACGATTGGGCTGGACCCCGCGCTCATGACATTTCTGGACAGGCTGAAACGCCGCCGTTTTCTGGCTGAATGGGAAAACGCGGTCATCCAGCGATAACCGCGTCCGCGTCATTCGCGAAACGCGCGGTTGAAGTAGTCGGCCATTGGTTTCACAAGATAGGACAACGGCGTGCGTTCGTCGGTCTTGATCAGTGTCTCAACCGGCATACCCGGCAAAAGTTCCTGACCATTGAGCCGGTCGATCTCACCGTCATTCAACACCACTTCGGCGCGGTAAAAGGTGAAACCGGACTGTTCATCCGTGAACGTGTCCGCCGAGACGTTGTTGACCTGTCCCTCGAGTTCGGGCGTTTCGCGCTGATTGAACGCCGGAAAGCGCAGAGCGACGGATTGCCCTACATGCAACTGATCCACATGGATCGCATCCACCCGCGCTGCCACCAACAGCGGCGTGTCCTGCGGAACCACATACATCATGGGTTCGCCCGGCTGAATGACCGATTGCAGGGCAAAGACCTGGCTACCGTAAACAGTTCCGCTGACAGGTGCGCGAATTTCAAGCCTGGCCAGTCGTTCCGCCAGGGACAGGCGTCGTTCCCACAACTCTGCCACCTGCGCCTGAACGTCCCGCAAAGTGGTGATCGCTTCTTCCCGCCGGGTTGCGGTCAGTTCGACAATCTTGATCTCGGTTGATGCAATCTGTCCCTTCAGGCGCGCAACGGACGCTTCCAGTTTGCCGATTTCGCCTGTCAGACTTGCTTCTTCGCGTTGCAGCGCCAGCACGCGGCTGTTTTGTGTCAGACCCCTGCTCAACAGGCTCTTCTGATCCTTCAACTCCGCTTCGATCAACTCTGTCTGGCGGCGCAACGAGACCAACTGAGCCTGCGTACCTTCGATCTCGCTTTCTATCTGAACCAATTGTTTGCGCAGTTGTTCGTCCTGCTTGGACAGCGTTTCCAGCCGGGCATCGAACAGGTTCTGTTGCCCTGCAATCAGGTCCGGATCGATATCGTATTCTTTTTGAACCTCAGCCAGGCGCGCCGCCAGTTCTTCGGATGTCAGGCCATCCCGCTCGGCCTCAAGCCGCGCGCGGCGGGCCAGCAGATCAAAAAGTTGAGATTCTACAATCGTCTGTTCCGAAGACAGAAATGTGTCGTCCAACCGCAAAAGCAAATCGCCCGAGGCAACCGTATCACCGTCGCGCACAAAAATCTCGCCAACCACGCCGCCGTCAGGATGTTCAACGACCTGACGGTTGCTTTGAACTTCGATTACGCCCGAAGATACAATCGCCCCGGCCAACCGCGTTTTCACGGCCCAAAGCCCCAATCCGCCGACCAGAATGCCAAGGGCAAGAAATCCCACCAGCGCAGGTATTTTGATGCCCCAGACGGGGACGGGTTTCTTGGTTGATTTTTTCGCCATTATTCACCTACGGGGCTAAGCTTGCGCTTGATCGCGCCCGCATTCTGGACCATTGCGTTCAGAACCTCATCGCGGCTGCCGAACCTTACGACCTGGCCTTTTTCCACGACAGCAAGATCGTCACATTCCGAAATGGCCTGCGGGCGATGCGTCATGATGATGGCGGCCTTGCCTGCTTCCTTGAGGCCGCGCACGGCAGCATTCAAAGCTTCGGTGCCATCTGCGTCGAGGGCCGAGTTCGGCTCGTCCAAAATGAGAAGGACCGGGTCGCCATACAACGCACGGGCCAACGCTATGCGCTGTTTCTGTCCGCCCGACAACTGACTGTCATTGCCTTCCAGGAACGTGCCATAGCCTTTTTCCAATGACAGGATCAGTTCATGTGCCTTGGCCTTCTTGGCCGCCGCCACCACCGCTTCTGAATCCGGGTTTTCCGACATCCGTGCAATATTCTCAGCAACGGTTCCGTTGAACAGGGTCACTTGCTGCGGAAGGTATCCGATATGGCTGCCCAGATCGTTGGGATCATATTGGTCCAGCGTGGCGCCGCCCAACCGGATCTCGCCCGCCGCCGGTCTCCAAAGCCCAAGCAGAGCCTTGGCCAGGGTCGTCTTGCCCGACCCACTTTTCCCGATCACACCAAGCGCCTTTCCCGGCTCCAGTTTCAGGTTCACATTCCGTAACGTCGGTGCAGAAGCACCCGGAGGGATTACCGTCAGGGACTTGGCTTCCAATTGGGATTTGGGGATCGGCAAACGAATCCGCTGTTCCTCTGGCGGTGTCTGGTCCAGAAACCGGTTCAACGAATTCCAGGCCGTGCGTGCCCGTTCGACCAAACTCCATTGGCCGACAGCCTGTTCCACCGGGGCCAAAGCCCGTCCCAGGAGAATCGAGCCCGCAATCATCGCGCCGGGCGTCATTTCGTTTTGCAATACCAGCCACGCGCCCAAAGCCAGCATGGCTGATTGCAGAAAAAGCCGAAGCGATTTCGTCAGCGACGTGAAGCTACCAGTCCAGTCACTGGCGGAAATGCTTTGACGCAAAGCTTCGGAACGCTGGTTCAACCACCGCTGGGTCACGTCCGCCTGCATTCCCTGAGAGCGCACAACCTCTGCTGCTTGCCTCGCGTGTTCGGAAAAGGCATTCGCCCGCGCCGCCGCAGATTGTGCTTCGGCCACCTTGCGACTGGTCAGGGCCTGGTTGAGCAATGCAATCACCACAAGCAGCACGCCACTTGCAACGGCCAACCAGCCAAGCAGTGGATGAAAAATGAAAATCGCCCCCAAGAAGACGGGCGTCCACGGGATATCCATAATTGCAAGCAGCACGGGCGAAGAGCACAAGGTGCGAATGGTCTCGAGATCTCGCAATGCAGTCGCCGGAGCCGATCGCACCTGAGGCACCAGAGACCGGCGCATTGTGGCTTCGAAAACGCGTTCATCCAGCTGCGACTGGAACCGCGCACCAAAGCGGGCAACGATGCGGCCGCGTGCATAGTCCAGCATGGCCATCAGCGCATAAAGCAACGCGACAAGCAAAAACAGTGCGGTCAGAGTTTCAACTGCCCGTGAACCAAGAACCCGATCATATACTTGCAGCATGAACAGCGGACCTGTCAGCATGAGCAGGTTGACGAAGATGCTGAACAAAAACGCCAAGGCCAGAAAGGCAATGCCCTGATTGCGCACGTTGCGCAATTCATGGCGAGGGGCCGCTGATAGGCGGTGTTGAGGTTTCACAGTTTAAAATCCACATCATTCGGACAGGCATCGCCGCATTTAGAAAGTTAGTTCAGCATTGCCAAGTTTGCACATGTTTTTTTGAGCAAGAAACCGCAGACAGCGGGATGGAAGAAGCACTTTTTGGCCAATGCCACAAAGAATGTTTCAACCTTTGAATGCGGTGGTTCCGGCGCGCGAAAACTATGCGGTTGCGGCCAAAAGCACCTGGCTATTTCCGAGGTCTGGACCAACGCAAGATCAGGTTGGCAGCGACGGGCGCGCCGATGATGACCAGCACGATCCGCGTCAGGTGATGGCTGATTACAAAGCCCAGATCAGCGCCCGATACGATGGCCAGAACCGTCATTTCGGCCTGCCCCCCAGGTGCGAACGCCAGAAAGGCTTCGACGGGCCGCCCCAAACCAAGAGACGTGACAATGGCAGTGAAACCTGCCGCCAGAACTGCAAGTACGACAACATATGCAACGCCCGCAGCGACAACCCGGCGCAGCTCCCCCCAGGTTACGCCAACAAATTTTTCTCCAATCGCGCAACCGATGAAAAACTGCGCGACCAGCACGGCTTCGCGCGGCGGGCGCGAATGAATGAAATCCCCCAACGACAAAGCCGCCGTTAGGATCATCGGCCCAAGGATGGAAGCGCCGAAAAGCCCTATTCTCTCTCCGCCTTTCCAGCCGATGAAAGCCGCCAAAACCATCAGCAGCAGTTCATGAACAGGAAGCTCACGCGCCGGCTGTCCTATGGGATTGGTGAGTTCCGCATCGTAGAAAAGTGTCAGGAACAATGGCGCCAAAGTGACGATGATCAACACGCGCGTACCGTGGATCAGGGAAAGGGTTCTTGGGTCGGCTCCGGCTTCGGTGCCGAAAATGATCATGTCCTGCAAACCGCCCGGCATCGCTGCGTAAAATGCGGTTTTTTCGTCAAATCCCCAGATTTTGCGAAAAAACGGCACACCAACAAAAGCAATCAGGATTATGAAGACGGGAACCAGCATGATCGATGTGGCCATCTTGGGCAGTTCGACGAAAAGTGCCGGCGTGATCGAGGCACCAACTGCTACTCCCAGAATCGTTCTGGCGGCCACGGAAATCTGCCCAAACCCTTGCATTGGCGCCTGGGCAAGCGCAGCGATCAGGCAAGCTGCCATGGGGCCGAACAAGAACGGCAGCGGCAGGTCCAACACCCAAAAGACCGCCGTGCCAAGCGCTGCAATTCCAAACGTCACCGACCTTTTCACAAGGGGGGGAGGGTGGTTTTTCAAGATGGGCAAAGCCTGAGTTCCATTGCCATTGACCCGCAATGTGTTCAACTGTATTCCCTTGGATACAAAGTGCAAGCAAGAACATGATGACCTTTCAGGACGACTCAATTCAGCCAGGCCCACAAGGCAATTCCGTGTATCAACGGTTGCTGGACGAGATTCGCGAAGGGGCGCTTTTACCTGGCGATCGCTTGAGAGAGATTGACCTGTCCAATCGGTTGGGCGTCAGCCGAACTCCTGTGCGCGAAGCGATCCGACAGCTTGAGGCGGATGGGCTTGTCACGCATGTGCCAAGGCAGGGCGCAACGGTCCGAAGCCTGAGTTATGCCGAAGTAATGGAGCTTTATGAGATGCGTGCCGTGCTTGAAGGCACGGCGGCCCGTCTGGTGGCCCGAGCCGCGTCAGATATCGAATTGGACGAACTGGAGGTGTTGAACGACCAACTTGCCCAGGCAGGTACGGGGCCAGAGGCCGCTCGGATCAACAGGGTGTTTCACGCCACCCTGCTGGATGTGGCCAAGAACCGGTTTCTGGCGAAATCCATGCTTTCGTTGCAAAAGGCGCTGCTGATACTCGGACCGTCGCAACTGTTGGACAATGAACGGGCGGATGCCGCAGTCGCGGAACACAGGCGCATTATGGCAGCCCTCAAGTCGCGTGACAGCGCTGCGGCCGAGATGGAAATGCGTGCACATATTCAAGCCGGCCAGAGGATGCGCATTCGCGCCCTTCAGGAGCGCGACCGCACAGCCGATCAGGGCCAATAGGACCAACGGATTATTCCTCCTCGTGACGTTGTTTGGAATATCACTGTGATCGATGGCGGCAATTCGCGCGGCACCCTATGGGTTTTGAACGTTGCCAGACCTGCTTGGAAGCTCCGGTCGTGCATTGCCGGCGGCAGGTTGTGTTGCTGCGGCTCTGCTCTGACAAAAGCCCGACCCAAATCCTGGCGATCCGTCAGCTTGGGCTGGCGTTTTTGCTTTCGTCCAGCTGTTAGGTTCGACAGAGCTGACAACGCGGGCCCGGAAGGCCGGGGCGCTGATCGAAATCGCAAGCCTATGCATCGAACTACGCCAGAAACGGCACCGTCAGTTTGACAGAGCGGGCCGCCCCAAGCGCCAATGCACATCTATATCCAAAAGCCGTCTTCTTCCAAAAGGGGTATCAGTGCCGGACTGATCTCGTCACCCTCGACGTCCACATTGCCACTCGGCACGGCGGCCAATGCGTCTTCGGAAACGGAAAACGCCGTGTCCTGAGCCTGATGCAAGCTCACCAGCGTGTAGTCGTCTTCTGCGTCTTCGGGAGCCTCAAGATCGGGGGCGAACTTCAGATAATCGACCGTTTCATCCCAATCGGTCTCTCCCAATACTTCTTTCTGATCGCCTTCCGAAAGCCGAGCGAGCTTGGGCAATCGGAACCCCACAGTTCCACTGCCATCGATATCAAAGCCATAGAAGGTTTCAACCGCTACCACGTCAGCGACGGTGTTGGAGCTGATAAACACACCATTGGAATCCGTGACCCATTCACCGTAGGACCCATCCGCATTCTTCCACAGCACCCGGTAGC